>JAGLDC010000001.1 GCA_023145965.1 bacterium
GGAATACCGGGCTACACTTTTCGATAGTAAAGTGAAGTCCGGGAAGAGCATTTCCATCGACGCTTCCAAGGAAGTCGCTATCGGAAAGGGACTCGCAAAAAAGCTCCGTGCGCAGATCGGCGATGAATTCATTATTCTATCGCAGGCCGCCGACGGCTCGTTCGCCAACGACCTATACGATATTATCGGCATCGTCGAAAGCGGCGACGAGATGGGCGATAGGATAAACGCATATATGCACATTGCGGACGCGCAGGAGCTGTTCGTCCTCGAGGGAAAGGCTCACGAGATCGTCATCATGGTCGAGGATATCAAGCGGGTCGATAGGATCGTCGGGGATATCGAGTCGAAGCTCGCAAAACCGTCGCTCGAGGTTTTGCCGTGGAGAAAAGTCAACGAGGCCTTTTATAATGCGATGCAGGCCGACCGTCAGGGCAACGACGTCGTCTATATTACAATAATGATAATCGTCGCTATCGGCGTTTTGAATACCGTCTTGATGTCCGTCCTCGAACGCACGCGCGAATTCGGGGTTCTCAAGGCCATCGGAACGAGGCCGGGACAGGTTTTTCGCCTGATAATAACCGAGGTTTTCTTCATGTCGATAATTGGCGTATCCATAGGCCAAATTCTCGGGTTGACTGCGAACTACATCCTCTCGATTCGCGGAATCAAACTGAACTTCCAGATCGATGTGGCGGGGATCCCGTTCGACACGATGCGCGGAGAGATTAACCTGAAAAGCATCCTCGTGCCGACATTTATTGTCCTATTTTCGTCGATAATCGTTAGCTTTTTCCCGGCGATCAAGGCGGCGAGAACCGTGCCGGCAAAGGCTATGCGATTCCATTAAAAAGGACCGATCGGGAGAAAGCTATGATATATATAAAGCTCGCATGGAGAAATCTTTTCAGGAACAAACGCCGGACTTTCATCGCTGGAACGGCGATAGGCCTCGGTTTGGCGGCACTTATTTTCACCGATGCGATGATTATCGGGATGCTCGACAATTATATCCATAACGCGACCTCGTCTTTCATGGGCGAAGCGCAAATTCTGAACGAAAATTTTCGCGAGATTCAAGAGGTCGAGTTCACTATAAACGAATTCGAGCGGGTTATAGACGGGCTCAAAAACGACCCGTCCGTCGATAAATTCGCACCCAGGATAAGCGCATTCGGAACGATTTCGTCGGCCTCGTCGATGTCCGGCATCGGTCTCTTCGGCGTCGATCCTGAAAACGAAAAATATCTCTCGATCATCGACGAGGCCGTGTTCGAGGGCGAGTATTTCGAAGGCGATAATCCCCGCGATATATTGATCGGAAAAAAACTCGCGGAAATATTGAGTGTCGGTCTCGGAGACAGGGTCATAATAACGAACTCTCGCGCCGGTTCTGAGCATATAGTCCAGGATTTGTTCAGGGTCTCGGGGATATTCGAATTAGGCGAAAGGGCGATGGACGGCGGCGCCGCTTTTATCAGGCTCGACAAGGCTCGGGAGATTTTCGGACTCGGCCGGACAGCCCACATTATCGCTATCAAATTCACCGATCCCAAATTCAGTCAGAATAAGGATTTGCCTTTCTGGTCTAAATTCTCGACCGACGGTAACGAGGCGATATCCTGGAAAGAGATATTTCCACAATTGGTCAGCGTTTTCCAGATGAGCGACCTTTCGCGCGGGATAATGAGCTTCATCTTAATGGGCGTAGTGGTTTTCGTGATCCTGAACACCCTGTTTATGTCTCTCTATGAGCGTATGTTCGAGTTCGGAGTCATAAAAGCCCTCGGAACGCGGCCTTTCGCGATTTTAAGGCTGATGATCTTCGAGGCGGCGGCGCTTTCGATTATCAGCATAGTTATCGGGGCGATAATCGGTATTCTTCTTACTAAAACCGTCGCCGCAATTGGGATAGATTACAGCGGCATGGAGATGATGGGCTTGACGATTCGCGACAAAATAAGGCCGGTATTAACTTTACAACAATTTATAATTTATCCCATAGGTGTTTTTCTTTTCACGATTATAGTGGGGATATTCCCGGCGGTGAGCGCCGCGCGAATGAACCCGGCAAATGCTATGAGAAAAAGCGTATGACCTATTTTCCGAATAGGAGGATCGAGCTAAGATGATCTTTAAATTAGCGTTCAGAAATATTATTCGCCAGAAACGCCGAAGCATACTCACGATAGCGACTATCGTGGGGGGATTCGCCTTCGGCTCGATGGCTATCGGTATGCGAATGGGCAGTTTCAATATGATAATCGATATGTTCACAAGAGCATATTTAGGCCATATTCAGCTTCATGCCGACGGCTATCTCGATCAGCCGACGCTTTATAAAGTGATCGAGGATTACGAGGGGATCGGGGGGGAGCTGGCATCGCTCGATTTCGTCGAGGCTTGGGCACCGAGGTTGTACGCGGCGGGACTCGTATCGGTCGATGATAAAAGCGACGCCGCGAGTATCATCGGGGTCGATCCGGAGCTGGAAGAATCGGCGACGACGTTCTCGGCAAAGATCGAAACCGGAAATAATTTTTCGGATGACCAATCGAATGAGGTGATTCTCGGAAAAGGCCTAATGGAGGCTCTCGGTGCCGGGATCGGAGACGAGCTTGTGCTCGTCGTTCAGGCAGCCGACGGCTCGATGGGCAACGATCTATATCGAATAATCGGTTCCATCGATGTCGGCAATGAAGGCACGAACCGCATGGCCGTATATATGCGCCTCGATGATGCGCAAGAGCTTATGGTGATGCCCGATCGTGCGCATGAGATCGTAGTTATTATCGATAATATCAAGAAGCTTGGGAAATATTCGGGGGCAATAAAGAGCAAGCTCGCCGGAAAAGGGATAGAGGTATCTACATGGGACGAAATTAATGTCAATTTAGCTGAGATGATCGAGTCTAAAGAGCAGGCGCAAGCTGTGATGCAGTTTGTGATAATGCTCATTGTGGCCGTCGGGGTTCTCAATACCGTGCTGATGTCGGTATTGGAGCGCACCCGCGAATTCGGGATTTTGAAGGCACTCGGCACAAGGCCTATAAGTATATTCCGTTTGATAATAACAGAATCTACAATGATGAGTCTTCTCGGTATAATCGGCGGGGCCATTGTCGGAAGTGCGGTCAATTTCGCTCTTTCGAGGGGCGGGATCGTATATCCCGAACCTTATGAGATTGGCGGTATTCTCGTCGATACGATGAAATCCGAGGTCAACCTTCGGACGATATTCGAACCGGCGATAGCCGTATTTTTTACGGCGCTTATTGTCAGCATTTTCCCGGCATTACGCGCCGCAAAGACGGAGCCTGCAAAATCCATGAGATTTCATTGATAATGAAGAAGGAGAAAAAATGTTATACGTAAAACTTGCATGGCGGAATCTCTTCAGGAATAAAAGGCGGACTATAATCGCCAGTTTTGCCATAGCTTTAGGACTCGCGGCGCTGATATTCATGGATGCCCTCTTCATCGGCGAGGAAAAAAGCTTCATAGAAGCCGCGACTTCGACCTTCCTCGGCGAGGCGCAGATTACCCATGTGGATTTTCGCAAAAAACAAACCTCCAATTTAACTATATCTAATTTTTCGGAGACTATCGAAAAGCTCGCGAACGATACTCTCGTCGCGGCTTTCACTCCGCGAACGCAATCATTCGGAACCGTGACCTCCGCCGCAGATGTCCGGGGTATATCGATCCACGGGATTGCTCCGCAGTCCGAACGCGACCTCTCGATTATCGACGAGGTTATAGTCGACGGCCAATTCTTCGATGGCGATAATCCGCGAGATATACTAATAGGCGTTAAACTCGCCGAGATCGTCGATGTCGAACTTGGCGACAAGTTAATATTATCCGTGGCTCAAACAAAGACCGGCGACATATCGCAACAGCTCTTCCGTGTTTCGGGCATTTTCGATTTCGGTGACCGCTCGATGAATTCCGGCGCGGTGTTTATCGGGCTACCGCAAGCCCGTGAGATGCTCGGGATCGGCGAGACCGCCCATACGATAACCATTAAATTCGTCGATCCGAATATCAGCCGGGACAGCACCGCCGCCTTCTGGTCGAATTACTCGGTCGATTCAAACGAAGCGATTAGCTGGACGACTATAATGCCGATGATCGCCTCGATGTCGGATATGTTGATCGTCGCTAAAATTTTCATGGCGCTGATCTTGATGGGGATCGTGGTTTTCGTGATACTCAATACGCTTTTCATGGCTCTTTACGAGCGCATGTTCGAGCTGGGCGTCCTTCGCGCAGTGGGAACGAGACCGATGGGCATCGTAAAATTATTGATATTGGAGGCCGCATCGCTTTCGATTGTCGGAATTGCGATGGGGGTCGTTCTCGGGTTCGGTGTCACCGCACTTATCGCGCACATCGGTATCGATTTCACCGGAATCGAATTCAGCGGAATCGCGATGCGCGAGAATATTTATCCGGTGCTAAAAGTTTCACAGTTCATTATTTATCCCATCGGGGTTTTTATATTCACAATTATCGTTGGAATCTATCCCGCAATACACGCCGCTCGAATGAGTCCGGCGAAAGCGATGAAACGAAGTTTTTAACGACGAAAATTTAAGGAGATCAAAATGAGCGAAAATATCATCCTAACGGAAAATGTTAAAAAAACATACGACGGAAAAGGCGTTCCGGTCGAGGCGGTTCGCGGGGTCGATTTAAAAATCGAAAATGGCGAATTCAGCGCGTTGGTCGGGCCGTCCGGCTCCGGGAAGACCACGTTTTTAAACCTGATATCGGGACTCGACACGCCGACCGACGGCAAGGTTTGGCTTAATGGCAGGCTTATGTCCGAGATGAGTGGTAAAGAACTGTCCGACTTTCGGCGCGACCATATCGGCTTTATATTTCAGGCGTATAACCTGATTCCGGTGTTGACGGTCGAAGAGAATATCGAATACATTATGTTGCTCCAGGGAATCCCGAAGGACGAGCGCCATCGGCGAGTTCTGGAAATTCTCGAAGAGGTCGGACTCGAGGGATTCGAGGGCAGGGTTCCGCCGAAGCTCTCCGGCGGCCAGCAACAGCGCGTAGCCGTGGCTCGCGCGATGGTCGCGCGGCCGTCGATAATCCTCGCCGACGAACCGACCGCAAACCTCGACTCGGCTACAAGCGGCGCTCTTCTCGACACGATGCACAAGCTCAATAAAAAAACCGGGATGACCTTCCTATTCTCGACGCACGACCAAATCGTCATCGACCGTGCGGAACGCGTGATCACGCTCACTGACGGTAAAATATCGAACGACGAAGTGCGGATTTGATAAATTATTATAGCTTGAAAAGGGGTGATCGAATGAAGAGCATCGTTTTAATCTCGATTTTATTGACCGTCGTTTTCACTGCTTCCGCCGGAGACTTCGGTGTTGGCGGATATTTTAAGAATTTCAATACCGTCGTCTATCCCCCGAAAGTCGAAGGAATATCTCTTCCCGAAATAACCGGCGCATCGAGCTATAGAATCAACCTGAAGGCTACTTATTCACCCGCCGATTTCCTTACGATGAAGGTCTCTTACGATCTTATGCCCCGATTCACCGGCGAAATGATGAATCTCCTCGAAGGCGAAACCGACGAAGAATCCCAAAGCATCGCGAGTTACCGCGTGGGCGACATCACGCGGGTTATTTCGCCAGGCGATTACGACGGCACCGGCTTCGCGCTCATGCAGAACCTCGATCGCGCCCTGATCGCGGTCTATTTGCCATTCGCGGATATCGAACTCGGCAGGCAACCGATAGCATGGGGCAGCGCGCGCATGGTAAATCCCACCGATGTTATCTCGCCGTTTTCGTTCGACGATCTCGATATCGAGGAGCGCCCCGGAGTCGATGCCGCGCGGATTCGAATCCCCCTCGGCATGATGTCCGAGATCGACGCAGGCTATCTCCCCGGATATAAATTCAATGACTTGCACATAACCGATGCCATCTTCGCGCGCACAAAATTGTATTTCCTCGAAACGGACATATCCGCGACGGTAATATCATTTTGGGACAACACGCTCTACGGTATCGATTTAGCTCGCGCTATCGGCGGTGCGGGAACATGGATCGAGGCGGCGCATGTCGAACCACGCGCGGTAGGTTGGCACACTGAGTTCTTTCGCCTCACCGCAGGCGCGGATTATATTCTGGGCGACGGAACATACCTTTTCGGCGAATACCACTACAATGGCGCGGGCACCGATGATCCCGATAATTACTTAACGAACACCGATAATATTGCCTATAAAGAATGCGGCGTCTATCTCATGGGAAAGCACTACGCCATGGCCGGCGGCGCGCATCCATTGACGCCGCTTTTAGGCGCTTCGCTGAACTGCATGTGGAATCTGAACGACTATTCCGCGATTTTCACGCCGAACCTCGAATACAATTTCGCGCAGGACGTCTATATCTCGCTCGGCGCGAACCTCGGTTTCGGCAAAGAAGAGATCGAGTCGAGCGGCGGCCTATCGTTTACCGGCAAATCCGAATTCGGGATATATCCCGACATGTGGTTCATGTCGTTTCGGGTGTATTTCTGATTCAATCTCTAATCTAATAGCATATACCATTTAAGCTGTCGGATTGCTTTTTTATAGAAGCTTCATTTTTTTATACAAATTGATATCGACAGTATCTATTTGCCCTTTTTCCCAAATGGAAAAAAGCGACGCGCGACTGAAACTTCACTACTCGGCCTGAAAGGCGGAATGGCATCACTGGCTTTACGGACATCCTCCACAGAATAGAAGGCGTGCGGATGAAAATCCTGTATTACATCGATCACTTCATTTAGATCGGCTCGCCTGAGAACTGTCCAAATTATATTGACCGGACCCGCACTACTGTCTGCCGGCACAGAAGTTGCCATGAAACCATGCTCCCTTAAAGAAGCTATAAGCTCACTTGCGTCCTTTTTAGTTATTGTTCTTACAAGTTGTATCCCCATGGCTAGCCTCTCCTCTATCAAAATCCCAATATAATTCCCTATTGCGAAACCCGCTCCATAAGCAATATAATAAAGAGGATTGGTTAGATTTTGCAATACCTGCCCAATAGCTAAAAGCCATATCATAACTTCAAAAAAACCGAGTAAAGCCGAAATAAACTTGCGACTTCGGGAAACCATAATAATCCTTATAGTCCCAATTGAAACATCGAAAACCCTAGCAGAAAATATAAGCGCAGGGAGTATCGCCCATTTGAAAGCCCAGCTTTCAAAAAATAACTCAGAAAACACGATTACCTCATTTGTCTCAGTTCGAATTCAGAACGGCGATAATAGCAAAGAAAAATCCCTTTTCAATATAATAATAATCTTTTTTTACCGAATGGGGATGGGGGCGCTGGCGCGAGTGAGGAAGAAGGGTTTGGTGGGGATTTTTGCACAGGAAATGAGAATGCTATCTTAAGATTATTAACGGAAAAGCAAAAATCGTGACAGCGCCGGATGGGCGTGGCGGCTGAAGTCATATGGAAATTAACAAAAGCGTTTTTCTAAATTAATCTATTGTATTAAGTTGCTATTCACGCAAAGAAAAAAGAAGATATATGCCAGCTATACCGAAGATTATATTTCCAAGTGTTGCGGCAAGAATAGGAGGCAATGTTCCATTATACCCTAACACCTGGCCTGTTCTAATAACACCAAAATATAGAAAACCTATAGCTACAGATTGCGCGAAGCCAACCATCAGGCCCGAGCGCCTAAATCTAAGGGAAAGAGGCACTCCAAAAAGAAGAATTATGAAATTAATAAATGGATATGTTATCTTCATAAGAAGGTCTGTTCGCTCTTTAAGGGGATCACCACCCGCGCGTTGAACCCTTAAAATAAATCTCCTAAGTTCGAAGAAACCCATTTCGTCTGGATTGACCCGACGCTCAGCAAGCTCGATGGGACTTTCGCGAAAACGTAGTTTTTTCTCTGAAAAACTACTATATAGATGTGTATTGTTGTCCGAGAAGCCATAGATATGCCCGTCATATAATATCCATTGACCATGTTCATAACGGGCTTCGCGCGCTCTCGTCATCTTGTCAATTTTATCGTGAGAATCAAAACTCACTATAAGAATATCCATCGCACGGGATCTTTTTGGGTCTAAAGAACCGATGGAATACACATTCCCGTCGTCTCCTTGATAAAGAAGATCCCTAACTCTCGTGGTCCGCGTGCGTTTTTTATCTATCTTTTCTGTTTTTATCTCTTCTCTTATTGCATTAGTTTTCGGAACGACGAACTCGCTGAAAAAGATAATAAAAAAAGCCCAGATAAGCCCAAATAATACTATGGGAGCACCCACTCTGAGCGAACTTATTCCACCAGATCGAGTTGCTACTATTTCTCGATGACGCGAAAAATTCCCGGAGGTAAAATTCCCAGCTAGAAGAAGCGCGATGGGGCTAACAAGCACTATTATATATGGAGTATACGACAGATAATATAAAATAACATCAATTAGTTCAGCTTCCTTATCGATGAACTTATCTACATTCTCGACTATATCGACAACATAATAAAGGATAAGAAAAGCGAGTATGGCCCATCCAATAAAAGCCAAAAAATTCCGGAGAATGTATTTATCTAAAAGCTTCAAAACTCCTCCTATTAAACTCTAATATATTCAAAATATAAAAAATTAATAGTTTATAAAGGATTATTGTTGATTAGATTGTATTTAGCGATATATTTTATAGATCAAAAATAGGAAGATTGAATGAACAATATATTTACTAAAAAAGAAATAACGCTTTTGTTGTTCATTCTCGGTGGGCTTGCTTCCGGGTTTGTGATAGACAGCTTTCTCAAACAAGGAGAGAACAATTTCCCTGAACAACAAGCCCCTATTGAAGTTGTTGATGTCGATTCTTCGATGGTTGAAATGGTCGAAGAATTAACAAAAGCTGATATTATTAAACCGGAACCCTCCGGCCCCGTTGATATCAATCGAGCTTGCAAGGAGCAATTGCTTCATGTTAACTCGATAGGGCCGGTTCTCGCCGATAGGATTATCGAGGACCGAAAGGCAAATGGCCCATATCATAAACCGGAGGATTTGCTTAGAGTGAAAGGCATCGGCTCTGTAACTCTTAGTAAAATTAAACCACAGATTATTGTTGAACAATAAAACAACTGGAGGACTCGTGAACCACAAATCTGGGATTTCTCTTTTAGATGTTATCATCTTGATACTTATCGTCGGTGTAATTGCCGCATTGATCGTCCCAAAAATGAAAAAGAATGAAATAGAAGAAGCCGAAAAGGAATGCCATGCGCGTATGGAAACACTGAATTCGGCTATGGTAGATTTCTTTTCGACCTATGGAGATACATCTCTCCTTCATGCTTCTGATGAACCTGCCGAACCGGAAACAACTGAGGTTGCTGAAGAGGACGCAAAGGATAATGAAAATGAAGAAGAGACTGTCGAAAAAGCCAAAGTCAGGCTATTCACAAACGATATCGAGCTTCTAAAGCCGTTTTTACCAGAGGATTTTATAGCCAAATGCCCAATCGACGGCAAGGAATATATTATTCATGCACGCGATTCTATCTTTTATTCGATTTCTTGTCCTAGCGGCCACGGGCAGGTTATCAAAGGGCAGTTTACTTGGGAAGAAGAATAGGAGTTCTAAACGGGAAAGAAGGCAAAAAATAATACCGTGTCGGATAAAAAAGATCTAAAAAAATCCAATAAGGATAAGCCCAAACCGGCGCTTAAAGCACCTCAGATTAATATACCAGAGGGTTTCGATCTTACTCACAAACGAAACGCCTTAGGTATTTCAATCGAAGAGGATAGAATCATAGCTCTTCAAGCTCTGATTAGTGGAAAATCTATTTCTATTAGTTCGGCTGACGAAGAAAAATTTCAACCGGGAATCGTAAAAAATGGCCGTATTGAAAATCCTGCTGCAATAGTGACAGCCTTCAAAACCTTGAAAAAACGCGCTAAATTTAATGCGTATGTGGCTAGTATAAATATCCCTTCCCACTTTTTTACACTGAAGGAATTCGATACACCAGAGGGCTATTTCGTCGAGGATAACGATAATCTTCAATGGGAGATGGGACAGCATATAAATGATAATCCCGCTTCATATAAGATACGCTCGGTTCAGACTGGTGAGGGAAAAATCGGTCAAAAGATCCTTGCTGTCGCCTCTCGCACTGGTTTTCTTGATGAGAGGATGAGACTTCTTATTTCTTTAGGTTTATCGCCTTGTGCCATCGAACCGGATATTATTGCGGCTTATAATGCGCTGTCTGTTATATTCATCGATTATCCTAGCGATAAATTTTTAATTGTCGATATATCCGCGCCTTTCACGAGTTTCTGTATGGTTGTGAATGGCGATTTTATTCCGGGAGGGTTGTTCCATACACCTAAAGAAGTCATCTCGGGCGAGGATGGTGCATTCGAGTTGGCCCAAGTTATGACACAAGCCTTCAATAAGCATTTCGCTATTCATGGATATGTCTTAGGCAAAAAAAGCCCGGAGATGCTTATTGCAAGTGGTTGTTACGCCGAAGCATATCTTGTTTCTCAAATGGGGAATTATATGAATATGCAGGTTTTCGATACAGATCCATTTAAAAGTTCGTGGGTAGATATTTCTAAACTTAAAACAACTGTTCCATGGCCAAGATTGATTAAACCTTTTGGGATGGCGATGAGATCGCCTTATGTCTAAGTTTCTTACAATAAAGCTTATCGAGCCTCAGGCCGCACCGATTCTTGTTGAACAGGAAGAAGGCAAGAAAAAGAATCGATGGATTATTATGGCTATAGCCGGCGTATTCGTTGTAGTCCTGGCGATATTTGCATGGAACTATCTTCCAAAGATTATACCAAAACTTGCTATGAAACACTATGCCCGTTCGGAGCAAACTCCGAGAATCGGGCATGGTAGTGATAAGGCAAGTAATAATCAAGGTGAAACCACACCGAGGATACCTCAGGATCAAAAACTTCCTGTAACCGAAAAACCTCCGGAAAAACCACAACCCCCAAAAAGACTGTTTCCGGAGTTAATGCCATGGCACCGAAGGACCTCGCCCTTAATCGAAATTATTAGGGCGGTTCAGGGGGATGTTTTCTCGATGACAACCGGTTCGGAAGGTGTGATATTTATCACTGGGGTTCTTCCTATGGATGTCGATATTCAGACTTCAAGCCCCATTTTTAGAACTAATGCAGTTATGATCGAGAATATAATCGATTTTAATATCGTCCGAGGAAAAACAGAATACATTCTCGGAGTTAATTTGGCTCCCGTTTTATCGTATAGCGGTAGCGAAACTCCAATTCCGCCATATCTGCGCGGAGCTATACTTCGGGAGATCGATTCCCTCGCTAGAAGTTGCGGGCTTTCTTCCGTAAATACAATTGCGGTTGGAAGAGAGGAAATTGCAGGCGGAAGTCGCTATTTAATTGGAGTCAAGGGGATTGGAAGTTACAATAAGATAAATGGTTTTGTTAAAGCTATCGAGAACTCGGGCAAAATGATAGAAATATCTCGATTCTCCCTCGATGGGATTAATGATAAACCTCTGATAGAGGATACAATCAAAGCGGGTTTTATTATAAGAGCTTATGATATTAAAATATCACAAACAACAGCGCTCGTTAAAAACCCGGAAAAAACAGCTGTTTTATGAATAGAGGCAATGGTTTTTATATAGTCATCTTGCTTCTTTTTTCCTTTGTTGCTATTTCAGAGCAAGTCGATATTGATTCGTCGGATAGCGGTTTTTTCCCTTATGAAAACAATATTTTGTTGGATGGAATGCCTGCAAATGGGATCGGTTCTTTTGCTATGCCGCAAAGACCCGCATTATTGAACCCCGCAGGGCTTGCCTCTGTTCCACAAACCCAAGTTGCTTGTGATTTTCAAAGATATTTTTGGGGCATTGGAGACAACCTGTCCTCGGGGAATATATTGTTTGTTCATCATGTCCTAAACCGAGGTTTTGGCGCTGGCATCGGAATATTCAATGGCGGAATGGTTTCTACCCAGTCCTATTCATTACACTATGCCCAGAGATTGGGTAGGGCGAGAAATCCTTTTATCGAAACGAATCGAATAGGTCTTTTTGGTGGTGTGACAGCACGTTTTCGTCGAAGAGCATATTCCGAGAATGATTTCCATTTAGGCGATTCGGGCGACCCATTGTTCATTGATGGGTATAGTTCTACTGCTTTTTCTTTTGGATTCGGTTTCGTTTACCGCAAACCGAGTTATTCTCTCCAGTTCTCCTGCGATGACCTTAATCGTCCGAATTTTGCGCTGGAAGCCGGCGAAAAGGATAGGCTTCCGATGGAGTTACAAGTTGGAGGAGAGTTTTTCCTTCCTTGGGAGGGTATCCGCATTGCGCCTTCTCTGAACTATCGTTCTGAATACGGTGATTTTGCGTCCGATATTGACCCAAACATAGCTGTTCGTAGGGATTTTATGGACGGCAAACTCGAACTTGGCTTTTTTGCAGGAAGATGGGCTTTCGGGCTTGGGGCTAATTATTATCTAGATTTGAATACTGGACCCGGTGCGAGATATGAAATATCTCAACCACTGACTGGGATAGGTGTTCCATCGCATAGGGTTTCTGCTTCATACAGATTCCAACCACCACCGCCAGCATATCCTGATCTCACGGTCAAAAACATCGAAATTGAGGGAAATCCAATAATCGATGCTTCACTTATTGCTCGTATAGAGGTTAGGAATAAAGGCATTAGAAACGCCGAAGATGTTCGAGTATCTCTGTTTTCTGATGGAAGGCAATATAAGACTCAACAGATTCAGACTATCAAGCCGGATGAAAATGGTATTATTGAATTCGAGTTAATTCGCGAAGTTTCGGGCGAGTTCGAGCTGCTAGCTCGTGCCGATGACTCTGGTAATTCATACTCCCAAATCGATGGCCATATTCTAGAACTTGACGAAACTAATAACGAATTGAAGAAAAGATTTTTCATTTATGACCGTCCTAAAGCCTCACTCGATATTGATCTTGAGCTCTTGAGGCTTACTCAAGAGATAATTATTACTGAGGACGAACCGGTAATACCTATTGTATTTTTCGAGGCGGAATCCGCAGCTGTTGCCGAGAGATTCGATAACCTCATTTCCAATGTGGCTGAGCGAATGGTCGATAATCCAGATGCGGTTCTCTATTTAAGCGGTTATTATTCAACGGACGATCCTCAAGGTGAACAGGGGCAAATTCTTTCGAGCGAACGCGCGCGAAATGTGGCACATGCGATAATTGAAGTCGAACCCGAATTAGCCGATAGGATAGAAATTTCGACAGAGCATAGAAGATCTCATGCCAGGGCCGAGAAGGAAAAATTTGAGGGAACACGTCTTGGAAAAAAATATACCGCAGAGGAGAACCGCCGGGTCGAAATGAGTGTCCAGCCAGGCGAACCTAACGAATGGTTTCTTAAATCTTATGCTTTAAACAGCCTCGACATGGAGGAACTTCAGAAGCGTTTATACGAGAATCCGCTTTTCGAGATAGTTGCTATTGCGCCCACTCTCGATTCAGCATATGCTATCGAGAGAGAACTAGCTAAGCTTGTTGGGCAGAGATTTGCTGGAAGAGTGTATTCTCGCGAGGATAAAGACGAGAACCCCAAGATTATTATCACTGCCAGTGGGATTCTTTATAAACCGAGGGCTTTTGAGATCCCTGATGAAGAACTCAAAATTGAACCCGGATATGGTGAAAGTAAATTTAATATTGAAACCGAGGGTGGAGGCAAAATTGTTGGATCGCGCCTTATAATAGAGAACAGCAGTGGAAAGACATACAGAGAATTCAGCGATAAAAAAGGCCTATTGAAAACAGTAACATGGGATTGGACTATACCCGGCGACGGTCTAGTCGACCCCTCAGATTGCTATATAGCTTATGCTAAGATTGTCGATGAATTTGATCAGGAGTCGGTTACAAAGCCAGAGACTCTTACTGTAGAGCTCACAAATAGTAGAGATATATCTGGCCGTCTTATTCTGGTTCAATTTGCTTTTGCCGGTGCTTTTGGTGAACCTGATTATGCTTCTGTGAGAATGGAGCAATTGACGCGAGAAATAGTTGGGAAAGTCCAAAGAGATGGGTGGCTCGATGTTGTCATAGGCGGACACACCGATGTTGTTGGTGTCGAAACTGGGAATCTCAAGCTTTCACAGCGTCGTGCCGAGGAACAGTTTCTTACTTTTAAAGAATATATAATGAAGATTCTTAATATGGACACCGAAGGTCAACTCGAGTCATGGCTCGCAGAGAATAATTCAACTATGTCCGCTCGAGGTTATGGATCTTCGAGGTCATATGCTATCACGCGAGGCAAAGGCTCGGATTCTTATAAAATCATTCATGGTAATAATGATCTTCCTGAAGGCCGAATAATCAACCGGAGGGTCGAGGTCGAATTTACACCCAGGATAGAATGATTTTTGCTTTTCTTTTTTTCCTTTGACAAAAGGAAATAATAACCTTATAATCGTGAATTCTTATGTTCGAGAGTGAGTTAACGCTTTGAATCGAATGATTTATAATAATTTTAATATAAGGAGGAGAACATGCGCGGCGCGCAGGTTTGGAGAATGGTAGTCACGGTAGTTATCGTGATATTGTCACTGTATTTTCTCTATCCAACACTCAGGCTTAACCTTTTAACAGAGGAAAATAAGCTGGAGCGTCCGGATATAGAGGAAAATCTTTCATCGAAATCAATTAAACTCGGGTTGGATCTTCAAGGTGGAATGCATCTTCTTATGGAACCAGACATGGTTAGTTTATTATCAGCTAAAGCTACAAAGCGCGATGGCAATTTTATTGGTGCGCTTCGTGAAACTGAGAGGCTATCTGATAATCAGAATAAGGATTTTATCGAAGTCCTACCAAGTGTCTTCAAAAGGGAAAAACTTGATATAGTTGAGTATTTCCCAAATTTAGGTGGTAGCGATAACGAGGTTCTTACAGCTATTTATCAGGAACGAGAAAAGGCTGTCGATGGTGCATTAGAAGTTATTCGTAGCCGCATCGATCAATTCGGCGTTGCCGAACCAATTATCCAGAAAGCCGGCAATGATAGAATAATCGTCGAGCTTCCGGGGATTCAAGATGCCGAACGGGCGCGTTCGCTCCTGAAAGAAACTGCTATTTTGCAGTTTCAATTGGTTCGTCGCGAAAAAGATGTTATTCAGACTGTCGAAAAAGTAGATGCTGTACTTGCTGCAGATCCACAGCTTCTCACTATGGCATATCGTGCCGAAAATGAAGAAGAACTCGAGGCTATGGAGGCAACAGAAGAAACATCTGAACAGGCTGATATGACTGTATCCGAGGATAAAACAGAACCTGAACCGGTTGTCGAAGAGGCTCCTTCGATGGATGAGCTAATAGCATCGGAAGAGGTAGTTGAAGAAGAGGTTGTTTCAACAAGCGATCTTTTTGAAGCAGATAGCACTTCCCCTATTCCAGATGAATTACCGTTTGGAGAGGAAGCCGCCGCGAGTGAGATTAGCAGGCCTTTTTCTGCTCATGTCGAGGTTATGGGCGATGTTATCATGGTTCCTCGAAGTGAATATGAGATAGTCAATCGAATTATTCAGATTCCCAGCGTGATAGACGCGCTTCCACATGGAAGTGTTCTAGTTTGGGCTGCTAAAGATGAAGTTGTTCGTGGCATTCAATATCGCGCTCTTTATCTATTAAGCGATAAGATAGAGATTGCTGGCGATAGGATCGAAAAGGCGAATTTCGGCTTTGGAAGCGGAACAGATCCGCGTGCGGCAGGTAAACCGGTTGTGAATCTTGGCTTTGATGCACAGGGAAGTAGAATATTTGCACAGGTTACAGGTTCCAATATTGGAAGAAGACTTGCTATCGTTCTCAACGAGCGTGTGTATTCAGCCCCGAATATTAGAAGCAAGATAACCGGCGATGCTCAGATCAGCGGTATCACCGAGCTCGATGAGGCAAAGATGATAAGCATCGTGCTTCGGGCAGGTTCACTTCCAGTCCCGTTAAATATTAAGAGTGAGAGAACGGTTGGACCTTCCCTCGGTGAAGACTCAATCCGCAAGGGTGTCATGGCAACGGTTGTAGGCGCGATTCTTGTAGCCTTGTTCATGATTATGTATTATAAAATGTCCGGTGTTATCGCCGATATTGCTCTTATTCTCAATTTAGTGGCTTTAATGGCTGGAATGGCGGCATTTCGGGCGACATTGACATTGCCCGGAATCGCGGGTATAATCCTAACTATCGGTATGGCGGTCGATGCTAATGTGCTGATATTTGAGCGTATTCGAGAAGAGCTTAAATCAGGAAAGACTGTCAGAACTGCCATCGATACTGGTTATTCACGCGCATTTAAAACTATTGTCGATGCAAACCTCACTACTCTTATTACAGCCGCAATTCTTTATAATTTCGGAACAGGAGCTGTGAAGGGGTTTGCTGTGACGCTGTTTATGGGCATTATTATTAGTATGATCACCGCTATTGTTGTTACGAGGTTGATATTTGAATTCATTACTTCGAAACGACATATCGAAAAGCTTTCTATATAAAGGGTCAGGAGGTAGTTATGGAATTCCTTAAAAATACGAGTTGGGATTTCTTAGGCAAACGCAAAATTGCCTATACGATAAGTGGGATTCTGATTTTGGTAACAATCGTTGCGCTTATAGTTAACGGTGGACCAAAATATAATATTGACTTCAAAGGCGGAGAGGCTCTTGAAGTTAGTTTCGAATCCCCGGTCAATATGGCAGAAATTCGCTCTATGGTAGATAAAATAGGTGTTGCCGATGCCGAAATCCAATCAATTGGTGATGGAAGTATAGTTTTATTTAGAATCCCTATAGATGTTACTGCAGATGGTAAGAATCCAGGGGAAGCTGTTATGGAAGTGCTTCAGCAACAATATGGCAAAGATTCGATTGAACTTCGCCGCCAGGAGGTTGTTGGACCTAAGGTCTCAGGCGAATTGAGAAATCAAGCGCTTTGGGCAACGTTGTTCGCATTGGTGGGTATATTACTATATGTTACTATTCGTTTCAAATTCCGCTTCGGCGTAGCAGCGGTTATTGCTCTTTTCCACGATGTTATTATAACTATAGGTTTCTTAACGATTTTTGGCAAAGAGATTTCGCTTCCGGTTGTGGCTGCTTTACTCACTATTGTCGGATATTCGATTAATGATACAATTGTTATATCTGATCGTATTCGGGAGAACTCGAGAATTTTATTTAGAGAAAAATTCGCCGATCTCGTCAATAGGTCGCTTAATCAGACTGTAAGCAGAACCATTATCACGACTTTGGTTGTGCTTATTGTATTGTTTTGCATTTTCTTCTTTGGAGGACCTGTAGTTCACGATTTCTCTTTTGCCTTAATAGTCGGTTCAATTGTAGGAACATATAGCTCACTTTATGTGGTTAGTCCGATAGTTGTGGCTTGGGAAAAAGCTTCGCCGAAAAAAATAGGCGGCAAAAGATAATTTGGGTTTGTTTTACCGGCGAAAATAAGGGCGCCGGAGTTAAATTCATTATACCAAGAGGAGATTAATATGCCGGAATACTCAGCATTATCGCCATCTGCAGAGGTTAAGGGCAATGCTATGCTTGCGATTATTGAAGGGATGATGAGTGAGGAGTTAGCTAGAACCATTCTTGCAAAGTACGGTATTACTGATATTCACCCCGATAAATGGTATCCAGAACAAAGTTGGCTTGATGTCTTCAGTGATATTGCGGGCGAATTGGGCGATGCAGCTCTTTATTCAATAGGGCGCACTATCCCTAAAGTTCTCGATTTACCAAAGAATATTCACAATGCACATGAAGCGGTAGAAAAGCTAAACGATTTCTACCAGTCCCATCATCGCGGAGGTAATTCGGGGAGTTATATTGTCACAGACCTAGAGGATAGATCGGCTCGTATTATCAGTCACAATCCACGGCCTTGTGCTTACGATATGGGTTTTTTATCAGCATATATCGGACGTTTCAATGACAGTAAACCTGTCAAGGTCGAGCATGAGGATGATATGTGTTGTCGGAAAGTCCAATATCCCGAATGTGTTTACATCATAAATTGGTAAAATGGAATCATTCTAAAATTACTAGAAACCCAGCCATTCGGCTGGGTTTCTAGTTTTAATTTAACTGAACGCCATAGCGCTTTTCGCCGAATCCTCAAATCTGGTAACATTCTGACTCGAATATAGATACGATCTTATAGTAAAACAAATTATAACCTTAAATCTTTCCTAACCTAAATTATTCGAATATCAAGTATCCATACAATTTTATAATTAAAATTGGTTGCAGAAATTTGGATAATCATAGATATTATTTATAAGTGTTAACTTATTAGGATGAAAATGAGCAATAGAATAAATTATATAATTACATTTATCTGTATTTTAACGACGGTTTTATCGGCGCGTCTGCCGGTTATATTTTTAAAGGGCAAGCAATATCTCGAAAAGGGACAATATAAAGAGGCTCTAGATATTTTTGAACAAGTTATCGATATGGAAAATATTGAGAGTCGCGATAAATTGAGAGTTAAAAGAGAGATGGTAACAGCCTACATAGGTATCAAGGATTGGGATTCTGCTGCCCGAGAGTTGAACGCGATCCTTGAAGGAGTAAAAGATTCTAGAAAAAAAGCCGTTTTTGAAGAGTTGCTATCGATAGTCTCGGCTCCGGAGGACCCTGCTGTTAGAATAATAAACCTAGGGGCTAATGTGAACAGCTCATACGAAGAGCTCGCGCCGGTCATTTCCCCCGATGGTGATATGCTTTATTTTATAGTCGATGGGAATCCTCAAAGCGAAGGAAAGCAAGATATTTATTACTCGCAAAGGAACGAAAATGGGGAATGGGGTAAGGCCGCTAATATAGGGAAACCACTCAATACAAATTGGCACGATGGTATTCTTTCAATTTCCCCAAGTGGAACCTCGGCGCTTTTAGCGGGGGTGTATGAAAGGAATGGAAGTAAAGACAGCGGTTTTAGCACAGCCAATATCTCACGTGGTATTTGGCGCGAACCTGTAGCGCTCGATATCGCAGATTATTACAATAATAACCGCTTAACAAGCGCATTTATGGCATCGGGTGGTAATGTATTATTTTTAGCGCTTGAAAGGAACGGAGGTTTCGGCGATTTGGATATTTATATCTCGCGAGCTGTGTCCGAGGGTTCAGGGGGAGCAAAATGGAGTTCGCCTCTCAATCTTGGTAAAGATATAAATACACGCGGAACCGATGGGACTCCTTTTCTGGCCCCCGATGGTAAAACGCTATATTTCTCCTCGAATGGTAGAGTAGGTCTCGGAAGCCAGGATATGTATAAATCAGAAAGGCTGGATGATTCGTGGAAAAGATGGTCTAAGCCCGTGAATCTGGGCAAACAGGTAAACACCGCTGGATGGGATGCATATTATACAATCCCTGCGAAGGGAGATGTCGCATATTTTGTTTCGAGCGCTGATGGTGGGTATGGCATGAGCGATATTTGGATGATTACGCTACCCTCGGAGGCGCGACCGGGTGCTGTCGTTACAATATCCGGTAGAGTGATGGAACCGGATTCAACGCCGGTAGAAGCTCAAATATCATGGGAAAAACTCACGACCGGAGAGAATATCGGGGCGGTTATGAGTAATGATCTCACAGGGGAATACCTCATTGTTTTGCCTGTGGGAGAGGCATTCGGTTATGTTGCAGAAAAAGAAGGATATTTACCGGCAAGTGCACATCTCGATCTTATAGAGGCGGAAGCCTATAGCGAGATGCACCATGATATTTTTATTTCACCAATTCAAAGGGGTGCACAGACTGTTCTTAAAAATGTATTTTTTGACTTCGATAAAGCGATACTCAGGCCGGAATCGGTAGGCGAGCTTAATCGCGTGAAGACAATTTTGGACGAAAATAAAAGTCTCGTAGTAGAGATTGCCGGACATACGGACAGCCTTGGCACTTTCGAGTATAACAACGAACTATCGGCAAAAAGGGCCCAGGCCGTTGCCGACTGGCTAATTGAAAATGGTATAGATAAAGAAAGAATCGAGGTTCGTGGTTATGGTGAAAGCAATCCTATATCTGAAAATTCTACCGAGGTCGGACAACAAGAAAACAGGAGAGTTGTTTTCGAAATAATCGATTTGTGATTGAATAATGAATTGATGTGGGGATAATAGCATTAAAGGGAGCAATTAAAGGAGGTATGATGGATAAAAAGTGTCCATATTGCGGTGGTTCTATCAACGAGGACAAATGCACTAATTGTGGTGCTATGGTTCCACCAGAAAGCCAATTAGATCCGGACGAAGCCCCTGCTTTCGAGCATATTCCGGGTGTTGGTGCTAACTGCGATGAAGATTCTCCATGGGAGAGGATGAAGGAACTCGGTTTCTTCCCCGCGCTCATCGATACAGTCAAGAAGATAATATTTGAAGCATCCACTTTCTTTGAAGGAATGCCGAAGCATGGTGGCTATGGTATGCCGCTTTTATATGCTATTATTTTCGGTGCAATTGGTGGGGTTATTGGGCAGCTTTGGTCTCTTCTCGCGCAATCTTTAAGTATAGCGCCACTTGCTATGTTTGGCCTTAGCGAGCAAGCAACAGCTATGTCCGGGCAGATGGCCTTTGGGTTTCTGGGATTCTTTCTAGGAATTATTATAGTACCGATAGCCGTGACTATCGGCACTTTTGTGCAAGCTGGGATTTATCATCTTATGTTAATGTTATTGGGCGGAGCCGAAGAGGATTTCGAAGTAACATTCCGCGTAGTAGCATATTCCAAAACAGCTGAAATTGCCAAGGTGGTGCCTATTGCCGGTTCTTTGGTGGCCACAATTTGGGGAATAATACTCTGTATTAATGGCCTTCGTGAAGCACATAACATAGAAAACAAAGTAGCTGTTTGGGCGGTTCTGCTTCCGATGATTGTGTGTTGTCTTTTCACTGGAGTTATTGTTATGATCTTCGGTGGGGCTATGTTAGCTGCTTTTAGTTCGATGGCTCGTGGTGGTTTATAAGAATTATGTGCACCCTATTCACGGAGTTTGGGTTTTAATAGCTCTTATTGCAGTAATAACTGCGAGGTTAATACTTCCTTATGTGCCGAATGAATTGATGTTCTGCCCATCATGGAAGTTTTTCGGGATTCGCTGTCCTGCCTGCGGATCAGGAACAGCATTGATGGAGTTATCTAATTTTCGATTGTTAGCGGCCATTTTGGCCAATCCGCTCTTTGTATTGGGGGGCTTAGCATTGCTTGTGTGGGGACTTATGGCCTTCGTTGGATATTCGATAGGTAGGCCTTTAAAAAAGTGGGCAACAACGCAGCAAAGAAAAGGTTTCCAGCGATACTTTATGATTGTTCTCTTAGCTTTGAATTGGATATATGAGGTATTTATTAGAGGGTGAATAGGGAGTAGTTTAGAATGTTCGTTTCAAGAATCGAATTTTAGTTTTGTGGGTAAGTAGTCAAGTATTAAAGAGTTTGGAGACTAATATGCCATATACATTTTTAAGCGCGAATTCAGCGGATGTTTTTGTGGCTGGATTTTGTGGTTTGGGGCTAATTTTCTATTTTTTGTTTATTGTCTTTTGTAGCCTCTTGAGCACTTTTTTAATGGTTCTAAAGATTCTCATGATAATCGATTGTGCGCGTAAAAGGTTCGAAAGCTCCACAGAACAAGCCATATGGTTGATTGTCAACCTTATTGTGCCTTTTGGTGCTGTTATTTACTGTTTTGTAGTTAAATACCCCGACTCGGAAAGCCCCGGCCTTTGCCCTAGGCCATCTAGCCTTTAAATTAGCGCTCAATAGGAATTTTAGCTAATCGCTCGGATATATTTTTCATTAAAAGTAAATCTGTCCCGTGTTCTCCAGAAAGCTCGAAGCGAAGCTCGAAGGGGTCTCTTCTGAAATCGGCCTTGAGTTTAAGTGGAGAGATTGCCCTATCAAATTCGGCAAGGGAGGGATTCCATCCATGCTTGAAAAGGAATATGCCCTTGCCCTTTTTGAGTATTATCTCTTTGAGGGGGAGTTTTATAGATGAAGCGGCAAGACGCATTTTAAGATAGGTTAATAGTCTAAGCACTTCGGGTGGCGCAGAACCAAAACGGTCGTGTATTTCCCCCTTGATTGCGGAGAGTTTTTTCTCGGAGGGAGCCATATAGAGTCGCTGATAGAACTCTATACGCATATTTGTGCTGGGCATATAATTTTTCGGAATGAAAAGGGGAACATCGACCTGTGTATTAACCGGATTAAAGTGTGGTGATGCTTCACCCTTTATTGTAGCTACTGCTTCGGAGAGCATTCGACTATAGAGATCGAGGCCTATTTCCTCTATAAAACCATGCTGTTGTGCTCCAAGTAGGTTTCCGGCTCCTCGAATCTCGAGGTCCCGCATAGCTAAAGCAAAACCAGATCCGAGATCTGAATGGTCGAGAAGTGCCTTAAGGCGCTTTTTTGCCTTGATAGACATCTTTTGATATGGGGGAGCTATCAAATAGCAGTAGGCTTGAGTATCCGAGCGCCCAACTCTTCCGCGAAGCTGATATAACTGCGCTACGCCGAATCGGTCAGCGCGGTTTATGAGTATAGTATTGACGTTTGGTATGTCTGTTCCGGATTCGATTATTGTTGTTGTTACGAGGACATCGAATTTCCCAGCTAGAAAATCCATAATAATGTCGGAAAGCTCGCCTTCTTTCATCTGTCCATGAGCAACAGCAAAACGAGCATTGGGGACTATTGTTCTGAGGTAATGTGCCATCGCCTCAATGCTGCCAACACGGTTATGCAGAAAATAGACCTGCCCTCCACGCTCTATTTCTAGATTAATATTCTCTGCGATTATCTTGCCGGAAAAAGGCACGACGCGGGTGTAGATGGGAAGTCTCTGAGCTGGGGGTGTATCTATCGTGCTCATATCGCGGACGCCCGCAAGGGCCATATACATAGTCCGAGGAATAGGTGTTGCAGTCATGGTGAGGACATCGATCTTAGCTCTCCACTGTTTGATGCGTTCTTTATGCTTCACGCCAAATCTTTGTTCCTCATCGATAATTAGGAGGCCAAGGTCTTTGAAATAGATATCCTTAGATAGAAGCCTATGTGTGGCAATTACTATATCGACAGAGCCATCGACTAGGCCGGCAAGGGTCTTTTTTTGCTGTTTAGGCTGACGGAATCTAGAGAGCATATCGATATTCACGGGTAAGTCTTCGAGCCTTTCCTTGAATGTTCTGTAATGTTGTTCTGCAAGAACTGTGGTAGGCACGAGAATAGCAACCTGTTTCCCGCCACGCGCTGCTTTAAACGCTGCACGTATCGCAACTTCAGTTTTCCCAAAACCGACATCACCAACAATAAGCCTATCCATAGGGCGTTCGCGTTCCATGTCTGAAATTACCTCTTCGATAACCTTTAGCTGGTCTTCGGTTTCATCATATATGAAAGAATCCGCCAGCGCATTTGATAAATCATCCTCTTTTGGTGATGTATAACCTTTTGCCATCTCGCGCATAGCGTAGAGCTGGACTAGTTCTCCGGCAAGGGCCATGATTCCCGCGCGTGCTTTGTCTTTTGCTTTTGTCCACGCGGCCCCACCGAGTTTTGCAAGGGGAACCGATTCGCCTCCAAGGTATTTTTGGACGAGATGAAAATCCTCGACTGGAACGAAAAGTTTCTCTTTATTAGTATAGAGAAGCACTAAGCACTCGGTCGAGAATCCACGGCTTTCTAGGGTTTCAGTTCCTAGGAAGCGTCCGATACCGTGATCTGTATGGACTACAAGATCGCCAGCAGCAAGACCGGTTGGAAGCGAATATATACTTCCTTCTCTATAATACTTCTGCGGGGCTTTTTTTCTTCGTTTACCGAAGATAGTCCAACCGGTGATTATGGCTTCTTTACTAAATTTGTGCTGGAAACCCGAGGAAATATTACCTGTAAATGCCGGAGCCTTTTCTGCCTCCTCTAGTATCTCCGGTAGTCTTTTAAGCTGAAACTCATTCTGGCAGAAGATGCTTATATTATAATCTTCGGCGCGAAGACGATCCATTCCCTTTCTGAATGCTACAGGTCCCTCGAAAGTCGATGGAACGGGTAGAAATCCCAGGTCTATCGATGATTCTTCGGTTGAGAACTGCCTTATAGGCATTAAATTGCATAAGCTCAGGCGCTTTTCAACGGCATCGGCATCGGGGGAAATTAATGTTGGCTCTATGTGTATCTCGCCTTCGCGCGTAAGTTCCCTGTGGTGTTTTATGGCCAAAGCTAAAAGGTCTTCAGCTTTGTTTAAGAGGTCCTCCGGTTCGTCACAGAGAATTATCGCATCATCAGGCAGGTGGTTTTCAATCCATCCGAATCTTGGCTCGAATATCGAGGACAACCACATGCTTCCCGGTAAATTGGGGTCGATGGACATACGGTCGATTATCTCCTCGATATGCACAGATGATAAATGACTTGTTATCTCCTTTACAAGCGAGTCACGAAGACTATTCGGATTTGAATTACCCCAAAAATCTTTCACCCACTCAACAGCAGGGGGAATTACAACTTTTTCGAGTTTAGAGCGGCTTCTCTGATTTTCCGCAGAGAAGGTGCGAATCGATTCTATCGAATCGCCGAAAAACTCTATCCTCACTGGGTCGCGATGGGTTGAAGTAAAAATATCCACGACATCGCCACGGCGTGAAACCGTTCCTAGAAACTCCACAAGTTCCTCGCGCTCGTAACCTATTGCAACGAGTTTATCGATTAGTTTTTCCGGCGCAAAATCTTCTCCAACACTGAGGTTTATTGTTTTTTCCAGTAAAGAGTTTGGCGCGATAGTTGGCAATAGAAATGATTTTGGTGAAGCAGATATTACTTTCGGATTACTGCGGTGTAATTTAAGAAGTGTGTTAAGTCTGGTTGCGACTAGCTCTTCAGATGGATGTCTGTGCTCATAAGCATTGATGTCCCATTCGGGGAAGCGAAGCACATTTTCATCTCCGAGAAGCTCAGCACAATCAGAATAGCGAGTATATATATCGTCGTTTGATATCCAGAGCACAGTTTTCCCAAGCTCGCGGACAAGATAGTCCGCGAGTATAGCTGAACCCAAACTGGAAGTTCCGATTATTTCCGGTAAATTTCCTTCCGAAACCATTTGCCTTAGGTTCTTGAATGGTTCCGAAAGCTGGATTTTCTTTCGAATTGCAGATATAGCCATATTTTTTCAAAAACTGATTTTGCCGACGGGCGATTTTCGCCCCCCGGCTGGTTTTAGATAATTTATGAAAATAGTGTTATATGTCTATAAAAAAATTCTTGGGTAAGAAGATGTATGAGATAAGATTGTGTTATATTTTCCTTTTAGTTGCACATCGTTACAGGATTTGCAGAAGAGTAGATCGCGTGCTATCGATCTTGATCTGTTATAAAGGGAGGCAAGAGATACCCGCTTTTGTGAGGATGGCAGGAGTGCTTTCCTACAATGAAGGCGGTCATTCAAGGGGCAACTTAACGAGAAATCTCGATGCACACAAAGAAGGCTTCTTCCTTCGTATAAAATGATATAATTAACAAAATATAACGACGATATTTACACTGTGCAAATTGTCTTAATAACTAATCCCTTTCTTATTTTGTTTGCATTTGGCGTAAAAATGCTTTAATTGTTTTAATAAATGTTCTGGAGGAATATGGCCTTTTATGAAGATGGACTAAAATTTTCGTGTAAGCGTTGTGGCGATTGTTGCAGGGGCATCAATGCCTATGTATGGCTATATCGCGGAGATATAGAGGCAATGGCTGAATTGCTCTCTATGAGTGTTGCAGATTTCAAGGCTAAATATACCGAAGTTTTCGAGAAATCGATGGTTTTGAAGAGCTTCCCAAATGGAGACTGCATTTTTTATAATGAAGATTCCGGCTGTAAAATTCATAAGGCAAGACCTATTCAATGTAGGGCTTTTCCGTTTTGGGCAGAATATTTGCGCAATCCCAGGTCGTGGGCGCTGGTTGCCAAACATTGTCCCGGGGTCGATTCGGGTGAGCTGCATTCAAAAGAGGAAATCGAGGATTATCTAAAAAAAATGGGTAGTTACTGATGAATTGGAATTCTGTTAAAGAGAATATTGTAAGCTGGATACGTCAATATATCGCTGAATCGAAAAGCGGTGGGGTTGTGCTCGGTCTCTCTGGTGGGCTCGATTCGGCTGTTACAGCAGCGTTGAGTGTCGAAGCGTTGGGAGCGGATTCGGTAGATATGATTGCTTTACCGTATCGAGTAAGCGATCCTTCGAGCCTCGATGATGCACGAAAGATATCCGAACATCTGGGCGGGAAACTCGAAGTATTTAATATATCTGCGCCAGTAGATGATATGATCAAACTTATGGGCGGTATCGATGAGCTTCAGCTTGGGAATATCACCGCAAGAATGCGTATGATAGTGCTTTATAACCTTTCTGCGAAACGTTGCAGGCTCGTTGCTGGGACCGGAAACCGCACTGAATCCTACCTTGGTTACTCGACGCTTTGGGGTGACATGGCATGCGCATTCACGCCTATCGGTGGATTGTTTAAGACGCAAGAGCGCAAATTAGCTCGTGAGTTGGGATTACCCGAATGGATAATAACAAAAACACCAACAGCCGATCTTTGGCATGGCCAAACAGATGAAGGAGAGCTGGGTATTACATACGAAATAGCGGATAAAATACTCTTCGCACATATCGAGAAAAGCGTTGATCGTGCTGAGTTATTGCAGATGGGTTTTTCATCGGACGAAATCGATCTTGTTCTGGATAGAATAATAAAATACAATTACAAAAGGAGAATGCCGGTATTCCCTTCGATAAAGAGATTACCACTTTAAATCATGAGTAAAAAAATTATATCTGAGCTTCTTCAGGCTGAATCTGACGCGATTACTAACCTTATTGGCAAGATCGAAGACCCATTAATACAAGCCGTAGAATTATGCACAACTTGCACTGGCAGGGTTATTGTTGTAGGTTTAGGAAAAAGCGGGCTTGTAGGCAGGAAAATAGCAGCAACTCTTGCCTCGACTGGGACTTCGAGCCTTTTTATTCATGCCGCCGAGGCTCTCCATGGTGATCTCGGGATGATAACCGCCAATGATTGTGTTATTCTAATAACAAAGAGTGGTTACACACCGGAAATCCAAAATCTTATTCCTCTTCTTAAAAGAATGGGTATCAAGATTGTAGCTATTACGGGCAATCCAAATTCACCAACCGCCGAAGAAGCCGACCTTGTTCTCAATATCGGAGTTTCTGCCGAAGCCGAACCCATTGGGATCGTGCCGACTACCTCGACTACTGCTACTATGGCGCTCGGCGACGCTCTCGCTATTGCTCTTATGGCACGTAAGGGATTCACTAAAGAGGATTTTGCAATGTTCCATCCAGCAGGGAACCTTGGAGTGCTGCTAAAGCGTGTCTTTGACGTTATGCGTTCTGGCGATTCCATGCCTATTGTAAGTGCGAATGCCACTGTTATGGAGGGTATTCTTGAAATGAGCGAGAAGCGGCTTGGTCATGTCCTTATTTCCGAAAGAGAAATTTTAATGGCCATATTCTCAGACGGCGACCTTCGTCGAGCGCTTCAAGCACACCCCAATGAGGATATTGTTTCACTTCCAATATCAACTTTTTCTACCACAAAACCGTTTATTATCGAGGCAAATGCCCTTGTCGGGGAGGCGGTTAGGTTGATGGAAACCAAGAAAATCACAGCACTTCCTGTGCTTTCAGAAGGGAAGTTGGTTGGGATAGTTCATCTTCATGATATACTCGAAACTCGGGTCGTGTAGATGTCTCTTAGGCGCGATCTTATACGCGACACCATGCTTTATGGTTTCGGTGATATTTTTACCAAGGCCATCGCTTTCCTGCTTATTCCACTTTATACAAATGCATTGCTTCCTGAGGAATACGGTATTTATCAGCTTATCGTGCTTTTTGTGACTGTTATGATGGTGCTTTCGATGAGTGGTATGAATGTAGCGCTTTTTAAGCACTTTGTGGTTACAAACGACCAACGTAAACGAAAAGAGCTATTCACGATAACTATAGTATGGGTTTTTTTTAGCTCTGTGGTTATAATCGGTTTATCGATGATCCTTTCGCGCCCTTTATCGAACTTACTTACGGGTAATCCCGGAAGGGGTGACCTAGTGGGGCTTGCCGCTCTTGGATCGAGTCTCGACACGGCATTACTTATTTTACTACTAATTTTCAGAATGGAGAAAAAGCCAATCGGTTATATCTCTTATTCTTTTGCGAAGATACTTCTTATTCTTGCGGGCAATTTCATTTTAGTGTGGCATATGGATATGGGAGTTGCCGGAATACTTATCGCGGGTATTATCGCTGATGTTATTATTCTGGCGCCGCTTCTTTATCGAGTAAGCTCGTATTTTGTATGGCCAATTTCAAAGAAGCTTCTAGCTTCATTATTATTTTGGGGAATTCCTTTTATACCTGCATCGTTGGCAACGGTTATTTTAACCTTATCGGATAGGCTTCTTTTAAGGTTTATGGAGGGCTTCGATTCAGCGGGGATTTATTCTGTGGGATACAAAATTGGCGGCGCTGTTTTGCTTTTATATACTGCCTTTAGGTTTGCATGGGGGCCTTATATGTTCGAGCTTGCGAAGGATAATGCAATCGCAAACCGGATATATCCTAAGGTTTTTAATTTATTATTCGCGTTTCTTGGCTTTGCTGCGCTTGGGCTTGTTACTTTTTCTACTGAAATCTTCCAATTATTTGTTGGCGAGCTTTATTATTCAGCGAGGCCGGTGTTGATACCTATTTCATTAGCAGTGTTGTTCGATGCCTCCTCTCTTTTCTTTGGTGCCGCTTTTCAAACGCGCGACCGCACCATATATATTCCGGTTATAACCGGTCTTGCGGCACTTTCGAATATTTTACTAAATGTAATTTTAATACCTCAATACGGTTTCATAGGGGCGGCGTGGGCGACTTTGGCTTCCTATATCGCACTGGCATATATGAATTTCCGCGTGGCAAATCCATTCATGCCTGTCAAATATTCATGGGGGAGAATATTCTCCATTCTCGCGATTGTAAGTATCGGTATGGTTACTGTGTGGTTTGTCGAGCCGGTATTAATAAGGCTAGCAATATTCCTCGTATTTTCGGTGCTTATTCTCTTCTGCTTGGATGAGAAACCATGGAGTAGGTTCAAATTAAATAAGGAAATGTCCATTAATCCGGATTCAAATAACGCAGGGGGATTTAATACTACTGATAATGGATAATACAGGGAATATAGAATCTAATAAAAGACACGGATACACAGATAAAGCCATCTCGGGTGGTTTCTGGATTATGGCTGTGCGGATTACTCAGAAAACTCTGGGTTTTCTAAGGACTATTATTCTCGCCCGTTTTTTAGCTCCAAACGATTTCGGACTGATGGGTATAGCTCTTCTCGCTCTTTCGACTATAGAATTATTTTCTACAACAGGCTTTAGATCGAAACTTATCCAAAAAACAGGCGAAACCCGCGATTATCTCGATACAGCTTGGACACTCGAACTTATTCGTGAGATTGGTATCGCGATAATACTTCTGATGGCCGCAAAACCAATAGCGATATTCTTCGGGAATCCAGCTGCAGTCCACGTTATAAGGACTCTCGCCCTCGCCAATTTTGTCTGGGGCTTCAACAACATCGGGACTGTCCTATGGCGAAAGAGCCTAAATTTAAAAAAGGAGTTTGTGTGGCAATTATCAGGAGGAATATGTGATTTTGGGGTTGCAGTAGTCTTAGCATTTCTCTGGAAGGATGTCCGAGCTCTGGTCTATGGCTTTCTTGCTGGCCAAACTGTGCGTGTAATAATGGGTTATATTCTTTGTGATTATAGGCCGAAAATCGCTCTAGATATTGAAAAAGCGAAGGAATTATTTTCTTTTGGGAAATGGGTGCTTCTATCCAGCATCGTTGTTTTTCTCTCGACACAGGGCGATGATATTCTGCTTGGCAAGATAATGGGTGTGACAGCTTTGGGTTTTTATCAAATGGCCTATAAGATATCGAATCTCACCACCACAGAGATAACTCATTCAATATCTTTGGTGGCATTGCCAGTATATAGTAAGATTCAAAATGAATTGCCTCGACTGCGTGATGGTTTTTTCAGAACACTGAGACTTACACTTACAGTCTCTGTTCCGATGACGATTTTAATAATCGTATTGATGCCCGATTTTGTTGTTGTTATATTGGGAACAAAGTGGAACCCCGTGATTTTCCCTGCTCAAATTCTCGCTTTAAGTGGATTTATCAGGTCTGTAATGGCTTCTTTTGGCCCGGTTTTCGTTGCTATTGGAAAGCCTAGATACGATTTCGAAATGAACCTTATTCGCTTAGGAATATTGGCCCTTACAATTTATCCACTAATGGCGACATGGGGAATAGAAGGTGCCTCGATATCCGTTTTAATTAGCCATCTTTTGCCCTTGCCTTTTTCCTATATGAAATTAAAAGGTCTTTTCCAAATCGGGATGAAGGATGTATTTTCCAATACTTTTCCAACTCTATTGTCAGCTGCATTTACTGTAGCGATTTATTTTCTTATTGGACCTTTTTTACCCTCTGGTAATTTTCAAGGGCTTATAATCAAAGCTCTGGTTGTATCGGTTTCATTCGCGATTATTCTTTTATTAATTGACAGAATCATGCAACTAAACTACCTTAGTGATATAAAAACTATGGCAAAAAAACTCGGAGCGAAATTTGGAAAACGACAATCGATATAGCTTTAATTATGATTCCAAAGAAAGGTTTATTTCTTATTGGCATCAAATACACGAGATTTTAACGACGAATCCCCAAAATGTTCTCGAAGTAGGCATCGGCAATGGATTTGTTTCGGAATATCTCATCAAAAATGGTGTCAATATAACAACAGTCGATCTTGAACAAAGACTCGAACCCGATGTTGTAGGGGATATACACTCCTTACCTTTTGCCGATTCCTCTTTCGATGCGGTATCTGCTTTTCAAGTTCTCGAACATCTGCCATTCGACGATTTTCAAAAGGGGATTGCCGAATTAGCTAGGATATCGAGAAGCCATGTTTTAATCTCGCTTCCACATGGAAGACGCTATGGTAATTATAAGCTTCCGCGAATAGGTGAGGTGCTCTTTCCTAAACTCACCGGAAGATGGCATCTTTTAAGTAAGGAACATTTTTGGGAACTAGATTATCCCGGGTATAAGTTAAAAACCGTTATCGGGAAAATCGAATCGTGTGGGCTAAATGTTGAGAAGACCTATAGGATATTCGAGAATCCCTATCATAGGATTTTCGTTTTACGGGAAAAGAAATGAGTGTCAACAACTTGCCATTTGTTAGCGTTATTATTCCAGTATATAATTTTGAAAAATATATTGCAAAGTGCATCGACCCTTTGCTTAACCAGGAATATCCAAAAGAGTCATTCGAGATAATCGTTGTCGATAATGGCTCAACCGATGCAACCCCCGAAATAGTCCAGCGTTACGAGAAAGTCCGTCTTCTATATGAGCGCGAGGTTCAATCAAGTTATGCCGCTCGGAATACCGGGATTAAAAAAGCGAAGGGGCAAGTTATCGCGCTTATCGATGCCGATTGTATTCCTGAAAAGCAATGGATAAGTGAGGGAGTTAAAACGCTCCTTGAATCTGGGACCGACCTCGTGGGCGGACCTGTTAAATTTTTCTATGGAAAAATGACTGCTGCCGAACTTGTGGACTCGTATTCTCATTTTAACAATGAATCTCTTATAGGAAAAAAGCGCGCCGCTCTTTCCGGTAATCTTTTCGTGCATAAAAGAGTATTTGAAGAATATGGCCTATTCCCTCAAGACTCTAAATCAGGTGCGGATTACAGGTTTTCAAACGGCGTCTTGAAAGCTGGATATACGATAGGTTTTTCGGATAACGCTATCGTTTGGCATCCTACCAGAACTTTCTGGTCTTTGATAAAGAAGGTCCACAGAACCGGTATTGGAATGCCGAAGGCTATTATTCAGAACGGCGAGCGGATTTCGATATGGATATCATTTAGGCGGTTTTGTAAGGACCTTCTTATTCCTAAGAAGCCTTTTTACTATAGGGAATGGGCTAAACGACAGGACTTAAAGCTAAGCTCAGTGAAACTTTTAAGAATGGATTTCGTTTTATGGGCAACGACTGTTTCTCATAAATTGGGTATTCTGATCGAGACTTTTCGATTAAAAAAGAGGGGCGAGATTTGAAGCGAATAGCCATAATCCACGCGGAACCCTACCCCGAGGAAAGCAGGCTTAAAAAAGAAACAGAAGCCCTTGTTTCCTGTGGATACCATGTGTTTATTTTCTGTATGCATCGTAAAAGCGAGGCTTTGAAAGAGGTTATTCAAGATAATCTAGAAATTGTTAGATACTCGATTTACGACAATCCCATTATTCGAAAACTCGATACCTTGCTTTTCTCTTTTTCTTATAATCGCCCTTTTTTGAAGCGAGCGTTGGATAAATTCATCGAGAAAAAAAATATTGAGGTTCTTCATGTGGTGAATCTTCCGCTTGCAGAAATATGCCTAGAGTCAGCTCGAAAACATAATATTCCTGTCGTTTTAGATTTCTACGAGAATTATCCATATGCAATTCAAACATGGAGGGAAAGAACAAAGTTTCTCGACTTTATAAAGAAACCATTTAAAGGTCTCGATAGATGGCTTAGATATGAGGCGCGGACGGTGAGGGATTTCGACGCCACGCTTGTCGATAGTGTTGAGTTTCGCGAAAGACTTATATCGTTAGGACTTCCGGAAAGCAAGATACACGTCGTTCAGAACACTATCGATATCGATCGGTTCGATCCACCGGATCCTGCTTTCGCCGAAAAATACAAGGATAAATTTGTGATTTTATATCTCGGTGTCGTTTCCCTCGACAAGGGCATCTCTATTGCTCTCGAAGCTTTTCCGAGGATATTAAAAGAAATTCCCAATGCGATTCTGATGGTTGTTGGGGCTGGTTTTCAGCGGGATATCCATGAGCTAAAATTGCGAGCCAAGGAACTAGGAGTGGAAAATAATACGCTGATTATGGATAGAGTTCCTCATAAGGAGATATTTACAATTCTTTCAGCCGGAGATTTAGCATTATTACACCTAAGGGACAATGTTAATTACAACGCTTCGAGTCCACATAAGCTTTTCGAGTATATGGCCGCAGGGCTTCCGATTATATGCAGTCCATCCGAATCGGTGGCCCGAATTGTGTGTGAAATCGGATGTGGTGTTGTTGTGGGATTCGACCCGAGAGATTTTGCAAGCGCAGTTATTGAGCTTGCGAAGAATAACGAAAAGCGCAAAGCGATGGGAATCGCCGGCAAGAATGTCGTGCGGGAAAAATATAATTGGTCTGTCGATGCAAAGGTTTTAAGTAATGTTTATAAAGACATTTCTTAATAGATGAGTTATTTTGTTAGAGAGTAAAAAAATAAGCGTGATCATAGCTGCCGGCCGAGCCGAAAGACAGGCTAATGTTAGATTACTTATTAAAATTCTTCTATCGGGTTCGTTAATTCCAGACGAATTCATCATTGTGGAGGGAGTGAGCCCTAATTCTATGGCGCGGAACGTGGGTGTTGAACATTCCAATGGCGATATTCTCGTTTTCATTGATGACGATGCTATAATATCCGACTCTAATGTTTTAGAAAATGTGATAGATACTCTTCTGGAGAATGAAACAATCGGCATAGTCGGAACATCACAGGATATCCCTTTAGATGTTGAGTTCTTCCAGAGAGAATACCGCCGAGAGTTTGCCCGAACGCATTCGCCGGTGGTCGATAAAGCAGTCGAAAGTGATATGGCAACTACTCTTTTCTGTGCTGTTCATCGCAGAGATTTCGATTCGATTGGTGGTTTTGACAATACGCTCGTTGCAGGTGTGGATAACCTATTTAGGCATCGAATGAGGTCTATCGGCAAGAAGGTGGTTGTTGCGCCCAATACGCTTGTTTATCACCCTCTTCCGAAAAACTGGGGGGAATTCTATCGGCGCGAAAAATGGTATGGTGGTGCACGGGCTATACTCGCGAAACGTCAAGATATTCCGTTCGAGGGCGTTCGGTTATTGTCCAAAGGGAAGGCGGTTGTTTATCTCATCTTGCAATGGAGTTTATTTCCGGTGAGATTTTTTGTCGGTGGTCCGACTGGTCACAGATTCGGGTTTTGGCCTCTTAGGGCGGTTGGACATTTTATAAACGCCACGAGTTATGTGTTTTCGGTAATTAGAGGAGGTGGCTAATGAAAATTGCTATCGACTGTTCTCCGCTTGCAAAAACCCGCACTGGAATTGGCACATACACTTTTAATCTGATTAAGTCACTTTCAAAAATAGATAGCGAAAATGAATATTATCTTTTCGCACATAGGAATTTTGATTTTGGTGCAGAGTTAGCTTCCAATTTTATTCAGATCAAACCTAAGAGAGAATTTACCCGCTCGACACCATGGTTGTTTCGTTCGCTTCCGAAAGAACTTAGACGGAATAAAATAGATATTTTTCACGGCACGAATTTTCTTATTCCGCCGAATTCAGGTTGTAAAACTATCTCTACAGTTCATGATTTGTCCAGTCTTACAATGCCTTCGAGGCATTCATTTTTGCATAAAATTTCGCATAGCCTTTTTTTAAAAAGTTCGCTCAAACGCGCTGATAGGCTAAT
>JAGLDC010000002.1 GCA_023145965.1 bacterium
GAATAATATATATTAAATTATGTGTCAGATGAATTATAAAATTTCAGTTTTTTTTCTTCTTATATCATTGGTAGGAGCTCTTTTTTGTGCTTCACCGGGGCCGACCGCTATTTTTAAAACACCCATCGAAGGTTCATGGGCGGGTTGTGAATTCCAAAATATTCATATCCGTTTAACCGATTTGGAAGGCATTGATATAACCTCTGTTCGTATTAGCGTCAACGGCGTTAATTATTCATGGCCAGATATTACGCATCTTTCCTGGGATGGCGACTCAATATTAATATTTACGCCAACATCTCCTTTCCCAAACGGAAATCTGGTAAATGTATCTTTACTCGAAGTTGAGGATATGGATGGAACTCCGATTAGCGCGCCTCTTTCATGGTCTTTTAGTATAGATATTGACAAACCATTTTGTATTTCCAGCACTCGTGAACCTATTCCTAATACAACAATCAATGATCGAAGACCGGATATAAGAATAGAAGTCAAAGATACAACCAGTGGAATTCCTCTTTCGGGACTGTGTATCTGCTTCGATTCTAGGTCTTATAACTGTCCACCTGATAGAAACAGCGGTTATTGCTGGGAAAGCGGAAGTTCATCTATTTTATATGATGATACTTTTTTCACTATTCTAACAGGGGGATTAGGGGTTGGTTTTCAGAACGAGGACTCCGTTACTGTGAGACTTCGTAAAGCTGTTGACTATGTGCCTCAAGGCGACGAGGTATGTGGGCCTAACTGGATAGATACATTGGATACTGCTTTGGAATGGAGTTTTCGCGTCGATATAATAGGGCCTCGATCTACACTCCTATACCCGAACGATGGCGATACTATTGCATGCGATACGCTTGTTGTTTTCTTTGAAGATTTTTCCGGAGTGAATATACCTTCTTGCAAATTCAGACTGGGTCTTATTTTAGCGTCGGAAGGCACAAGCCCTTATGTTAATAGTTATGGCGATACGATTATTTATTCCGGAACTGGAACTGCGGATTTCTATCCCGAAGGATATATTCCAGTATATGTGAACAGCATTCGAGACGAGGTGGATAACCAAAGTCTATATGTTGCCGGCGATCACATGGAATGGCATTTTTTGGTGGATAAATCACCTCCGGTTGCCTACGACCCAATTCCTTCCTCTGAGGGGGTTTCCGGTGGTGTTTCCCCTGAAGTCTCGATAGCTCTAGACGATTCTATCACAGATGTAGATGTTTCGAGCATTGTTTTTTCTGTTGAGGGAATAGACTACCCTTATGGAACACCTCTTGTAAGCTGGGATGGTTTGAGGGCTTCTTTTAACACCGGTCTTGCAGGTCTTACATGGGATGATAGGGATACGGTCGAAATTTGCGTGCGAGCAAGCGATATAGTCAAGCCCGATAGATGCGGCCCAAATACCATGGACACGGCATTTTGTTGGACCTTCTATATAGATCAAGGCGGACCGATAGTCCAAATAATCGACCCTCCAAATGACTCATGGACAGCGTGTGAAAACCAAGAGATTAAAGCTTATCTCTATGATCCATCTGGGGTTGATATCTCTACTTTAGTTTTCTCAGTAGATGGAATGGAGTTCCACGGCCCCGAACACAGCACCTATCTCGAAGACACGCTTGTTTTCACTCCACCATTTTCATTTTCTGATGGTGATTTAATTCAAATAGTTATCTTAGAAGTTCTCGATTCTGCGGGCACACACCTCGATTCTCCGGTTTTTTCAGAATTTTATGTGGATTTATCTCCTCCTTTAATCAATTCTATCACTCCAATTTATGGAAGCATTATTAGTGCGGATGAGATAATACTCTTTGGAGTATCCGATTCTGGTAGCGGTGTTCGACCGGAAAATAGTCTCATCTCCATTAATGGAGATGATTATTTATGGCCATCAGGTTTTACTTGGGACGGAACAGTTCTTTCTTTTGATATCTCGGTCACTCCACCCTTTTCGGATACAGATACTCTGGAAATATGTCTCCGAGTTGCCGACAATATCGATTCATTACATTGCGGCCCAAACGAAACCGACAGTTGTTTTACCTTATTTTATGACAATTGGGGACCTCTAGCTCGACTTGTTTATCCAGAAGATTCGGTTATTTCAGCTTGTATCGATAGTGCGATTAAGATTGTCGTCTTTGATAATTTCGGTGTAGATTGGAGCACTCTCCAACTCGATATCAACGGGTTGCTATACTCAGATAGCGACCCCGAGATTATTATTCGTGGAGATTCCATTATATATACACCTCCAGTTGCTTACAGTCATCTAGATACGATAGAAATAAATTTGATCGAGATTCGCGATCTTGTGGGTAACGACCTCACTGGCGGTTCTCTTAATTGGAGTTTTATAATAGATTCAGAGCCCCCCAGTTTAATGTCGGTTGCCCCCCCAGGGAATTCGGTTGTCGGCACAATGTTTAGCACAATATCTTTGGTTCTTTACGATAGTCCCTCGGGTGTCGATGAAACGAGTTTCTTCTTATCGATAAACGGGATTACATATACGTGGCCACATGCAGCTATAGCTTGGGATAGCGTTACCATGACGTTCGATATAGAAGAAACTGGACTTACATTCTCTGATGGTGATACCCTTGTATTCTGCGCCGAAGATTTAGCTGATAATGTTCTTTCGGAATTCTGCGGTCCGAATTGTTTAGTGGATGATACCTGCTGGAGTTACATTTTTGATCTTCAAGGTCCTACGATAGAACTCCTTTCACCTTCAGACGACGTTTATTCTGCATGCCCTTATCAACATCTGGTTTTTAGGATTCGAGACAATGCAGGGATTGTTCCAGATTCCTTTGAGCTTAATATAAACGGTGAGATTATTGAGTGGCCCGAGGATATGTCGTTTTCAGGAGATACTCTGGTTTATGATCCTTCTGAATCTTATCCAGATGGAGATACTATAAGGATTGAATTCCTTTCTGCTTATGACTCGCTGGGCAATGGACTTTCGGGAACCTATGGTTGGAGTTTTTTTACCGATAGAGATTCCCCTGAGCTTATAGACATAGTTCCACCATCGTTGGCCTTTATCGGCGAACCGATATTTAATGTTGAATTGTGGATAAGCGATGCTCTGAGCGGCGTGGACCCCTCCAGTTTTGTTTTCTCCATTGACGGAATTGATTATACAGGAACGTCCCCTTGGGTTGTATGGGACGCCGACCATTTTACCATAGACAATGAACTTGGGGGTTTTATTTGGGATGATGGTGATACTGTGCAATTTTGCTTGGATTCAATTAGCGATCTTGTCTCTTCAGAATACTGTGGACCCAATTGGGCGAATATCGATACTTGTTTGGAATATATAATTGACCTTTCGGGTCCCGAGGCCTCTATTATATTCCCCCATGATGGCGCGATTACATCGTGTTTCAATCAGGAAATAAGAGTCTTAATTCAAGATATCAATGGTATTAATGAATCCAGTATCAGGCTCGAAGTGAATGAAATTATCTATGGCATAAGCGATCCAGAATTGTTTTTCTTAAGCGGAAGCCTTTTGGTTTTCACCCCCTCTATAGATTGGATACATGCCGATACAGTTACTATTCGACTTCTTTCTGCCGAAGATGTCTGGGGCACGGAGCTTGAAACATCACTTTTTTGGTCTTTTGTTGTCGATGTTGAATCCCCGCAAGTTATGAGTTTCGATCCTGTAAGCGAGGAGTGGTTAAACGATCTCAGCCGAATTATTTCTATCGAGATAGAGGACACTCCTGCAGGTGTTGACACAGGTTCAATATCGATTAGGATAGGATCGAGTTTGTATAATTTATCCCATCCATCAATAACTTGGACTGGTTCTGCGATTAATTTTACTCTTGCAGATTTCATTGTTGATTCCACAGAGGGAGAGACTCTTGCTGTCTGTTTAGAAACAGTTTCAGATCTCGCAGAATATTGCCCACCAAATACTATCCCCTCTCCGATTTGTAGCGAGTATTATATCGATGTTGTCAGGCCGAGCGCGCATCTTGTTTCACCTCCGGATTCTTCGTGGATCAGTTGTCCCCTCGCCAATATTATTGTTCTCTTATCTGACGGAAGTGGAATAGCCGATTCTACCATTGAATTTGAGATTGAGGACGAAACATATAGTATCGATGATCCGAAGCTCGATTTAACGGACTCCATTCTCACATATACGCCGGATACAGCTTGGATGGAAGGTGTCCAGATTGTTTTCGAACTTCTTTCCGCAGAAGATTTAGCAAGCAATCCCTTCGAAGGTATGGAAACGAGTTATTCTTTCGGAATTGACACTAGCGCTCCAGTTGTTGTATCGGTTGCTCCCATCGATGGCTCTTTAGTGGATTTGTCTGACGCCGAATTGGAGATTGCAATTATAGATAACGCTAGCGGTGTAGATTTTTCCCGCCTGTGGATCATTATTAGCGATGATACGCTCGGCATAGTAGAACCCGCTGTTACTGTTGCCGATTCGGTTGTAACAGTCGATTTATCGGTAGCAGGCATATCATTCTTTGATGGCGAGTTTGTCGAGGTTTGTTTAGATTCGATTTACGATAAAGCTATTCTTTGTGGGGCTAACTTGGCCGATAGATATTGCTGGAGTTTCACTATAGATGGTTCGGGACCGATAGCCGAGCTTCTTTGGCCTCCGACTGGAATTATCTCTAGTTGTCCACGGGAGTCCATTGTTGTAACCTTTCACGATCCGGTTGGTGTCGATTTCGATTCGCTGGTCTTTGAGGTAAACGGTGAATATTTCAATTTCGGTGATCCCGAAATAACTATTCTCGATGATACAACCTTTGTTTTTATCCCCGATTTTCCATTTGAAAATGGTTCAACCGTCGAATTTGAAGTTAATCGAATATCAGATAATCTCGGTCATATTTCTGCCTCGGCAGCTGGTTGGAATTTCATTGTCGATCTTTCTCCGCCGGTGGCCTATAGTTTCTACCCATTACCTGCGGCTTATGCAAATGGGGATTCAATCGCTCTTGTGGTGGAGGATTCCATTTCTGGAGTTCAATCGAGTTCTATAGTTTTTGAAGTTATGGGTTATGGGATTTTTGATTTGACTGATCCGGGTGTTCATTACGAATCGGGGATTTTATCACTGGATCCTTTGGTTTCCGGTATAAGTTTTACCGACAGCGACACAGTTACTGTATGCGTTTCCGCCGAGGATATGCCAGATATTTGTCCACCCAATAGAATGACTTCTGTGTGTTGGGATTTCACCATAGATAATAGCGCTCCTTTTGCAGAGCTTATTAGCCCAGCCTCGGGCACTATCACATCATGTGAAAACTTGGCGATAATTCTGCGAATTATAGACCCATCTACTATCGACGAATCTTCAATACGCATAGCTTTCGAGGGTGAAGAATTTACTATTTCTGATCCGGAAATTGGTTGGGATTCACCGTTTCTTGAATTTACCCCCGATGGAGATTTTGGACATGGGGACACAGTCCGCGTGGTTTTAACCGATGTTTCCGATATGCTTGGTAATGTCATCGATTCTGCTGAATCGGTTTGGACATATTATGTCATAGATATTAATCCGCCTTTTATAGATAGTCCAAGCCCTTTCCCGCCACCCGGCTCAACAGTGGCTGATCCTTACCAATTTATTTCATTGAGAGCCACAGATTTTCCTGCAGGCGTCGATCATGAAACCGCAGTCTTGAGCGTCGATGGTGTCGAATACCCCTATCCTTCGCTTGCATTGGAATGGGTTTCCGATGAATTAAACTTCGATCCACGCGATGCGGGGATTATGTTTGAGGATGGCGATACTATAGAGGTTTGTCTGGAAAACCTTGCCGATTTGATAGACACTTGCCCCCCAAATAACCTTGTATCGCCATATTGCTGGGAATTCCAAATGGACCTCACTGGTCCTACTGCGCGAATTCTAAGGCCCATTCCGAATAGATGGGTAGCTTGCCGAGCTGGCGAACAATTGGTAGAGCTTATTGTTCGCGATGATGACAGGGTTAATTCGGCTTCGATAAGGCTTTCGGTGAACGGGGTTGAATACGATATTTCATCGCTATCATTGACTTATATCGATTCTGTATTGACTTATAGGCCGGAAGTCCCATGGGAAGACGGCGATACAGTGTATGTGGAACTTGTTTCCGCTAGTGATAATCTCGGCAATCCGCTTGCGTCACCTATTGAATGGCGTTTTTTCGTCGATCTTGTGCCGCCCTTCGCTAATTCACCATATCCCCCGGAGGGCTCTACTTTAGGCCAATTGGAATATGCTCGAGTTTCGGTTATCGATGAGGGCTGTGGTGTTTTCGATTCTAGTATTATTATTTCAATTAACAGCGAGGCATATTCCTTAGGAATGGGTTTAGTTGTATCAGGTGGAAACGCAATTTTATATGGCGATAGTCTTCGAGAACCGGTTTATGGCGACCTTAATATCTGCCTTACAGGAGCATCCGATAAACCAGATTACTGTGATGCTAACAGTATCACAACGCCATTCTGTTGGGCGATTTATATAGATGTTTTCGAGCCTGAAGGCAGACCTATTAATCCTGCTTTAGGGGATTATGTTGCTTGCGATTCCAGCGAGCAAGAGATAGCAATTTATCTCCGTGACGAATTCGGTATTCTAGCGGATAGTATAGAGATTCTCGTCGATGGAGAGCTTGCCCTATTTACAGATGGAACAATGACTTATGGGGATTCTGTGCTTACTTATTTCCCCGATCACCCATGGGAGGATGGCGATACAATCAGGGTTCAGTTACTAAGCGCGCCGGACAGCTTCGGCAATCCAATAGAGCCTTTTTCATATAGCTTTTATATGGATTTAACACCTCCCTATATATGGTCAATTACTCCGCCCCCGGGCGACACAGTTTCACCAGAGAGCGCAATAATCAAGGTTGCTCTTCGCGACGAACTCAGCGGTGTAGATTCGAGTTCGATAGTATTTATTGTAGGTGGGTCGGAATATAGGGTGGGAGAAAGCGATGGACCTCACTGGTTTGGATTCGACTCGACGGCTGTTTTTGATCTATCGAGTGTGGATATCGGTTCAGTGGGCGATGAGCTCGAAATCTGCGTGAGAGCCACTGATAGCCCGGATTGGTGCGAGCCTAACGAAATGCTCGAGTGTTTCCGATATTTTATCGACGATGATAGTCCGACACTTCTTCTCGAATCACCAGCTCCAAATTCCTGTTCCTCATGTTCGCTTCAGGGATTCAGGGCGTTGTTTATCGATGAATCCCTTATTGACGATACAACCATAGTTTTCAGAATAAATGGTGATATATTCACTGGCACATCGGACGAGGTAATATACAGCGCTATAGATCGAAGGGTTTATTTTGTTCCCTCCGAGCCTTGGGATGATGGTGATATTGTTCATGTGGATTCATTTTATACTGCCGATATCCTAGGTAATTTGGGAGAGAATCTCATCGATTTCGAGTTTACTATCGATAGACAACCACCGATAATTAACCCGATTTCCCCATTACCTGGAGGTTTCACTACAAGGCCTTCTCCAGATATTGTATTTACAATATCCGATTCTGGATGCGGCGGGATAAATTCAACCTCGATTAGATTTTCTGTCGATGGCGAGCTTCTATCTTTGGATTCTTCTGGAGTCCATTATTCGCCGGATACTATTAATTTCGATTCAGGCGAACACGGTATGATTTGGGATGATGGTGATACAATAGAGGTTTGCGTTATTGGCGCTGCCGATGAAGCGCTTTATTGTGGGCAAAACTATATAACAACGCCGATTTGTTGGTGGTTTACTATCAACTCCGCCGGCCCGACAGCGGATATTATCACTCCTGAACCGGATAGCTGGATCGCCTGCGACTCAGCCGATCAGCTTATTCGGATTTTCCTTGCCGATCCGGATGGTGTTGAAGAGAATTCGATATCTCTTTTTGTCGATAGTGTCGAATACACTACTGATTCTACAGGACTTATCTATTCGCGCCCAACTTCGACGTTAACCTATCGACCGAGTATTCCCTGGGTTGATGGTGATACGATAAATGTTCTTTTATTCTCAGCAGAAGATTCGTTAGGCAACAGCCTTCCCGCACCTCTTAGTTACGATTTCTATGTCGATTTAGCGCCACCAGAAACAACATTCGTCAACCCGCCTGTAGGTATTGCAATCCACCCTGGCGAGGCTTATGTTGAAATTGGAATCGAGGATTTTGGTGCCGGTATTATCGATAGCACAATAGAGATAAGCCTAAATGGAGTGTGGTATTCCATAGATGATGCAGGCGTTTTTTGGAGTGGAGAAACTCTTGTATTCGACGGTTCACTTACCATGCCTCCGGACACCATCTTTGCAGGCGATACAGTTCAGATTTGTGTTCGAGGAGACGATTCGACTTCACTTTGTGGTCCTAATTCTATGTTAACTTGTTGGCCTTATATCACAACTTCAGACGGCCCTTATGCAGAAGCACGTTTCCCTGCGATAGGTGCTATAAGTAGCTGTGTGGACACGGGTGTTCATATTTTTATTAACGATAGCGATGGAGATATTATTGTTCCCCACACGATTTACATGATTATTGATGATTCAATCTTTGTTGATCATACGGGTTATCCAGATGTATATTATTCCACCGCAGATACTACTTTGTATGTTAATGTTGGCCCACGGATTCACGGCGATACAGTTTTCATAGAGATAGACTCTATTCAAGATATTTACCATTCGCCATTAACCGAACCATTCGAGTTATGGTATGTTATTGATATCGAGGGTCCGGAAATTGTTTCTGGTTCACCTTCTTTAGGCTTGCTTATACCTCCAGGTTCACCCGATTTAAGCTTCCTCTGCAGTGATTTCCCTGCGGGTATCGATCATAGTGCGGGCGAAATATCTTTCTTTGGGTTAGATTTTTCGATAGGATCGGGCGCAATCTGGCGAGAAGATACTCTTGTTCTACCCGGTTTCGTTTATTCTTCTGACACAGTATTTTTTAACGGCGATTCTGTAGGGATAACAATAACTTTATTCGATAGCGCTCAGTATTGTGGTGCGAATGAATCGGTTTTGGAATGGTGGTTTAAAGTCGGTGTTACTCCTCCGATTGCCTCGATAATATCCCCAACTGATAGCGCTATTACCTCGTGTGATGGCGGAAATATTAGAATCACTATGACGGACGACGATGGCCTTAATTATGATTCATGCGGTGTATGGATAAACGAAATGGGGCATTATCCCTCTGACCCGAATTTGCAATTCATCGGTGATACCTTGATATATAATAATCCCGGTGAATTTAATCATGGTGATACTGTTAGATTTTGGCCGAGTGCGATGGATGTTTACGGTGCGAAACTCGCCGAAGCCGACACATTTGTCTTCATTGTAGATAATCATGCTCCTTCAGGAGTTAATCAGTATCCATCACCCGATGATGCGATATTAAATTGGATAAGTCCAGTTTCCATGGAACTCAGCGACGAATTGGCTGGAATCGATTATACTTCCCTAATTATTGATATTACGACACCTTTCTCGCATAAAGCTTTTACCTTGGATACTTTGGGTTTGGCTTGGACATCGGGTGTTTTAATTTTCGATCCCGATATACATAACAGCGGCACAGTTTGGGAACCCGGTTCCGATGACTCACTTGTTTTTTGGCATGAACGCGATACAGTCGAAGTCGAGGTATCTGCCAAGGATATGGCCTGCTGTTGTGGCGCAAACGATACTTCTTTCGCTTGGAGTTTCTCTATTCTGGATGACGACACGCTTCCGCCGACTTTCACTGACATGACCCCTCTGAGTTTCTGGAGCGGTTTACCCGACTTCGTCTATGCTGTTATAAGCGACCCATCCGGGATTTTTGATGACTATACCGACGTGGATGGACAGGGCGTCTATCTTTTATGGGATGTCGATGGTTCTCTGCTCGATGGGGGGGAGGCAATAGTGCAAATGGAATCTTCCGTCGGTGACACATTTGTTTCCACGATTGCTATTGGGCCGTTCTACAACGGAGATATGCCTGTATATTGCATTAGCGCCTACGACGATGACTTCGATTTCGAGGAAACTATCGACCGCTCACAAGGTATTAGCGATACATTTTTCCCATCACTGATAATCGGCCATGGTCCGATCGCACAGCTTGTTTATCCTGAAAACGGCGCATATTCCTCATGTGATAGCTCAGAGATTGTGATATTCCTGCATGATGAACAGGGAGTCGATTTAGCAAGCATTCAAATACGAATCGATGTTGATACCTTCAGCATTGGACCTAATTTGCAATACAGCAACGACACACTATATATTTTACCTCTTAGGAGTTTCACAGATGGTCAGGTTGTCACTGTCGAAATAATTCAGGCCCATGATGTTCTCGGGTATGGCCTCGATTCATTATACTCATGGCAATACAATATCGATACTTCGCCTCCTGAAGTTGAAATAATTGATTATTCGACGCTTATTACCCCCGATGTTTCAGCCGAGCAAATATGGCATCTTACTGATGCTGGAGCTGGAATTACAGAATCTACCATAGTTATATCCATTGACAGCGACATCTACGATCTATGGTCTTCGCACTCTGACTTCAATGGCGATTATCTGGTTTTTAACCCCGAAGAGCTAGGGTATTCACTTTCCGAGACGACTTTGGTCTGTGTTTCGTCTTGCGATGAGGCCCAATATTGTGCTCAAAATTGTAGTAGCCCGATTTGCGTAGAGGTCAGGCGTTCTAAGACAACGCCGTGCGAGGTATGGCCCATTCCGTTCACTCCAAACAACGATGGTGCAAACGATGTAGTTTGGTTCGAATATCCTCGTATGGAGATAGAAAGAGCGACTATAGAGATTTTCAATTTGGAGGGTGAGCGATTATTCAAAGGGGATTTCCCTC
>JAGLDC010000003.1 GCA_023145965.1 bacterium
AGTTCGCCCGAGGTAAACACTTTTTGGAATGGCGTCTCTTCGAGTGGTATCCGCGCTGTGCCCGGAACCTATGTCTATATCATATTTAATGGTGACGATGTGATCTGCAAGGGCACACTCGTTCTAGTTCGTTAGTATGGCAATTTCCATTTCAGGTGGTTATTTGAAGGGCCGGAGAATAAAAATCTCCGGGAGCAAAACTCGCCCGACTTCTGCATTGGTGAGGCAAGCGCTGTTTGATATACTCGGTTCCATAGAGGGACTTAGTTTCTGCGATCTTTATGCGGGCACCGGTATTGTGGGTTTCGAGGCTCTGAGCCGCTTCGCAAAACGCGCCGAGTTTGTGGAATCGAATAGGATTGCATTTCGGGGAATTATTTCCAGTTTAGAAAAACTGGCTATCGAAAGAGAGTTTGCCGAGGTAAGGAACATGAAAATGCAACGATGGCTAGCTTTAAGTGATAGTAAATTCGACGTTATATTTGCCGATCCTCCATATATCGACCGAGTGATGGATGAATTAATTGAATCCAAAAAAATGATACTCGATAAAATTGAAGATGCAGGCATGCTTGTTCTTCAGTTGCCTTCACGATTAGATACAACAGAATTTGCGGGCGACTGCCGCAAATTTGGCGATGACATGCTCTGTTTTATTGAGAAAGTGTAGTCACTTTGTCATCACATCATTAGGTTTCCTCAGATATCCAATTAACGCAATGCAGCCGAGATTTATTTTTTTCATAACACCGTAAAATATTAATCTAAAATACAAACCGATTGGAATCCTTCGGAAAAACGAAGGCCCGGTTATGGTAATATTTGGTGAGATTGATATGCAGGTTCCACCGGAAGGGAACATCGATGCTATGAAAACGGCTTTTTCCGAAGGCGGGAACAAAGACTATAGAATTATTGAGATTCGTGGAGTTAATCACTTATTTCAACCAACAGAAACCGGAGCTCCCAGTGAATATGGCGTTATAGAAGAAACTATTTCACCCGAAATCCTCGCTATAATCGGCGATTGGATAAATGAGAAAACAAAATAGTCTTAGTTTAGCTTGCGAAATTGAAAAAATCATTTATCTTGTTACAAAATCGGCGCCCGAATGGGCTTAATTGGGAACCGGGTGTAAATCCCGGGCGATCCCCGTCACTGTTAACTCGGACGAAGGCCACCATGCCACTGCAACAACGGATCTATAGGTTCGCGTTGTGGGAAGGCGGCTCGGAGGAAGATGAGTAAGCCAGGAGACCTGCCGAAGCAAACTTAACCGAAACCTCGGGGGGTGGGTAGGATGGTTTTCCATTATTCCCTCTCCCATAGAAAGTTCACCTATGCCCGAAGTTCGGGGAAAACTTTTGGGGGCAATCCTTGCCTTGTGGATAGCTCCCCTTTTTGCAATTGAAGTTGTGGGATCGATTGCGGATAAGGAAACTAAGCTACCTATTGGGGCTGCTATTGTTTCCATCGACAGTAGATCTGCCGTCACAGATTACGCTGGAAGATTCGTGTTCGAGAATTTTGCCCCGGGGGAATACGATCTGCTGATTACTCATATTGCTTACGAAAGTCTCGCGAAACATATAATAGTCCGCGATGGAGAGAATATGTCTCTATCGATAGAACTAGATTCAAGAGTCTATATTTCCGATGAGGTGTATTCGTATGCCCAAAAAACTGAAAATATTTTGTCTGTCAATACCGCCGATGGGGTTATTGAGTATCTAAAGACTCTTCCCGGTGTGAGCGTTATACAAGGAAATGGTGATGTAGCGCTATCTATACGAGGTTCGAGGCCAGAGGATGTCCTCGTTGTAATCGATGGAATAATTCAGGCTAAAAACGAGTCCGGTTGGACGGATATCAGGTCTTTGCCGATTACAGAGATTAATTCCATTAAGGTCCTCACCAGTTCAATTCCTGTGGAATATTCGTCGTTTGCTCCTGCGGGTGTTCTAGTAATCGAGACTTTCATTAATGAATCGAACGAAGCAAGATTGACTTTCAGGGACGCTTCCTTTTCCTCATCGTCAATTACTGCCGGGATGAGTTTTCGCCCAGTTAACTATCTCTCGCTTTCTATGCAGAATTCTTGGTCATTTAAAGCGATGAGCTTTCCCTACGCAATCTCCGATTCAATCAAAAATAGATCGAATAATTGGAGTCGAAATCGAAATCTTGCATTCGATATGAATTATAATAGAAATATAGGGAAGGGAGCTCTTTCGTTTAACTATAATTTTCTTGAAGAAGGTATGCCGGGCGATACAGACCATCCTACACCGACAGCTTATCGCACCGGAAGAGGAGTCGAAGCCTTTCTTAGCTTAAGTGCCTATGTAACATCAAAAATTGAACTGGAAAGCAAATTTAAGGCTTCACAAGGAAAGAGATTTTATTATATCCCAAGGCCTTTTGTGTATGTTCCCGTGGAGGCGGAACATGTGATCGATAACTATTCCACGCAGCTAGGTTTTATTCGTGAGGATGGAAGATTTACATCGAGTATAGCGGGCAAATTTCTTGAAGAAAGTTACATGTTGGAAAATCATCTTGCCTCGACTAGAAGCATTCCTCGCGAACCGAGGCAAATCTATTCGAGTTGGATCGAGGGACGCTATTTTTGCGAGTTTTTCAAAACCAGTAGGATAAGCGTGTTTAACTCGTTGAGGTGGGATAAAATATGCGATATAAAAACCCGTCGAAGTTATTCTGCAGAGGCCTCCATTTCGAAGGATATTTTTGGATTTGTTATTGCAGGTTCTGCGGGATACTCCGAGGCAATGCATCTTCCAGAATTTGTTGATCTTTATTGGCTTCGCGATGCGTTCGCTGAGGGCAACCCAGAACTTTCGCCGGAAATAGCTTATAACCGTCATTTGAAGTTTTCTCTGGGCAGAGATCTGAGCTGGATGGAGTTCGACCTCGATATCGACTTGTTCTCGAGGACTATCGATTCGGTGATAGTATGGAAACGAGATTTTGATGGAATTTATCGTCCATGTAATTTCGCTCGTGAAGAAACTCGAGGTCGGGAAGATCGATTTAAGGCTGTTTTTTTAGATGCAATCGAAGTTTCCTACTCTAATACCTCGCTTAACTCTATACATCGCAGTCATGACCAAGTTATAGATTCGATGTGGATTCCGTTTAGAGCACCATATGATCAGAAAATAAACATTTCAGCTCAAATTAAAGGTTTTTCAGCGGGAATCTCAGGTCAAATGATTGGAGAAAGATACACTCTCATAGCGAATACCAAAACGACGAAACCCTATGAGCTTTGGGGTGTTTTTTTCGAGATAAGTCAACCCATCGATTTTTTGCAAACTACATTTCGCTTAGATTGGTTCAATATTTTAGACGAGGATTACGAGGTTTTAACAAATTACCCCATGCCCGGGCGGAATTGGGCTTTTTCAATAAATATAGAATATATTATTTAAGAAGGAATTATGACTAAATGGACTATGCTGTTTGTTTTTTCTTTAGTGTTGCTCGCATTTGCGGAACCCCAATATATTGTGCTTAACACACTCGGCGAGACTTTAAGCGCTGGAGAATGGCTTAGCGCATTAGATAACGATATAATTGAAGTGGGTTCTATGCCAAATCAAATTTTTGCAGATGATGATGGTATTTGGGTAGTTTCTTCGGGCCCTTCGACGATAGAAAGGTTCGAGTTATCTGGATCGACAATACATCGGATCGGGGAATTTGCTTTGCCGGCTGGTTCGAATCCCTATCTTATGTTTAAACTTGGGAATACGATCTTCACTAGCTTATGGGTCACCGGTGGGCTTGGAATAATTAACGTCCTAACCGGAGAAACCGAGGTCGTCGATTCCTTTTGCCTCGGCCCTCAAGGTGTTTATGCCGATTCAAATAATATTTATGTAACTGCAAGCAATCTTGATCCTATCTATTTCACTTACGGAGTTGGTGAGCTATGGCGTCTTGGCATGGATGGTGAGGTTATCGATAGCTTGGAAATAGGAATAAATCCTCAACAAATTATCTTAGGACCGGACGATAATTTGCATATTGTTTGCACTGGAGATTATTTTTCGACATTTGGAGTGGTTTATATTGTGGATCCGACCACATTTACGATTGTAGATTCAGTGAATATCGGAGGATCGCCAGCTAGGTTGTCTCACGACGAATCTACGGGCGTTATCTATTCATCTACATCGGTGTGGGGAGAATCTGGGAGTGGAAGGCTTCTCGCCTATGATGGCAGAACGCATGAGTTACTCTTGGATGCTAGCGGAATCCTTAATACATTGAAAGGGACAGGGATTTCAGGTCTAGCGGCCTTCAATAGCTACGTTTACACTCCTTCGATGGATTCATCTTTTGTAGAAATAAGCCACATAGATAGAGTAACTATGTCTTTGACTCCGGTAGCGACTTTCACTACTGGCTACGGGCCTATTGACATAGCATTTATGAATTCTACGGATATAGAGGAAATCAACTTTCCATCGACATCTATGTTAGTAAACATCTCACCATCGCCTTTTAATGCAGAGTGTGAGATAAGAGCAGAATTTGCCATCGAAGATGTAAAAATCTACAGCCTATATGGCCGTGTAATTGGAAGAATCGAGGGTAATTCGATCCAAGGCAATTATGCCACTTGGTCGCCCGATCCGCAAATCTCCTCAGGCATTTATTTCCTGAAAGTAATGGGCGAAACGGGCACCAAGTATAGCCGCGTGGTCTATATGAAATAGACCTATTTGGGTTCGAGAGAGGTTAGTCCTTCTCTAATAGCAAATTTTGTGAGGCCGGCAAGATTATGAATCTTGAGTTTCCTCATGATATTTGCTCTATGTGCCTCGATTGTCCTGTCGCTAACATCCAGTTTAGTGGCGATATGGCGATTAGAGAATCCCTCGCAGAGAAGTTGAAGTACTTCGCGTTCTCTGCCGGTGAGCATCCAAATATAGGGCTTATCTTCTTCGACATCTGAAGGTTTCAGGTATTCGAAGATAACATCGCCGGTAATCTGACTGCTGAGAAATTTCTTGCCATTGTTGACCGCATAGATGGCATCCCTTAATTCCTTCATTGTGGAATTCTTGATAAGGTAACCATCGGCGCCGGCCTCGAGCATTTCCTTGATAACTCTTCTGCTAGAATGCATTGAGAGGCCAATTATTTTGACCTTAGGAAAGTCTCTCTCGATGCGTCGGGTCGCTTCGATTCCGTTTAAATCCGGCATTGTGATATCCATAACCACTACATCCGGCTTCAATTCAGGAATAACTTCAAGCGCCAACCTTCCATCGTTGACTTGGCCGACAACCTCAATACCCGAGTCCTCTTCGAGGATCATTTTGATCCCTTCACGGACAATATCATGATCGTCAGCAATGAGTACCTTGACTGTCATACGCTTCTCCGTTTCTTTTTGTTTAATGGTGCAAAGAGTTCGATTCGGGTTCCTTTCCCGAATTTCGAAGTAATTTTCATTTTACCACCAATATTATTAATTCTTTCATTGATTGAATGTAAGCCTAAACCGCCTGCCTTAGATGGTTTTATCTCCAAAGGTTCGAATCCTACTCCGTTATCTTCCACAATAACTCTAATGAAATTGTCGCTTTGCTCGATTGTAACATCTACTTCGCTAGCTGAAGCGTGTTTGATAATATTGAAAAAAAGCTCCCTCGTGGCTTGAAACAGAACGAGCTGAGAAGCACTGTCGATGGGCTTTTTAACTTTATCATCGACAAAACTTGTAATTAAACCCTCTTTAATGATTATTTCATCGAGCAGGTTACTAATAGCTATCGGAAATTCTGTTTTTAGGGGCAGGCTTAGGTCGAGTTCCCAGGACAACTCGCGAATTTTTATAGAGGCATTTTCTAGGTTTGTTATAATATCATCTATTTGCTCTTGGGAAGCAGTTGCTAATTCTTGTTTCTTCAAGTTGTGTAACTTGTTGCCGGATATTAAGAGTAATTGGCTGATTTCATCATGAATGAATCTAGCTATAATTCCTCGTTCATTTTCGGAAGCAGTTATTATTTGTGCTGTAAGCTCTTTGATTTTCTTGTGATATCCTTCTGTTAATGTGTAACACTCTGAGCAATTGGAAATATCTTGGAGTAAAACAAGTGTAATCGGTGAATCCGTGCAATATATTTTAGAAAGCGTCAAGAATGCGGGGAAAACAGTGTGATTTATAGTTACAGCTTTAATTTCGTCGCAAAGCCATGATATGCCGGGTTCTCTGGCAATAAAAGGAGCTATTATATCTGATAAATATTTTAAATTCTTACTGATTTTGTGTGAGACGAGAGAAATACCTTCGGAAAACCCGTGAATATACATAAAAGCATTATTCGTCCACATAACAGTGCCATCATTTGCAATAATGCACACTCCCAAAGGGGCTTTGGCGAGCGCATCATTAAGAATATCTATTCTATTTATGGTGGAATTAATCATAACTGTATTTACTTAATTAAACTAAAATAATTTCAAATACCCCTAAAATGAACCTCAGATAATCACGAAATATAATATTTTAAACATCACAAATTATTATAAGAACAACCACACAAAATCCACACCGTTTTTATTAGGATAAAAATACAAATACAATATATTGCGTTTTGGTTCAAATTTCAACGAATAAATGGAGTTTTTTATGGAAAAAGAAGATTTACTGAAAAAGAGTGAGAAACCATCCATAGATGCAATGAAAATGCATCCCTTTTATAGAGGGAAAATCGAGACCGGAATCAAGTGCATTATCAGGGATTTCAAAGATTTTGCGATATGGTACACTCCAGGTGTTGCTAGACCTTGTCTCGATATTCGCGATAATCCCGCTAGTGTTTTCGAACACACAAATAAGGGTAATATGGTTGCTGTTATTACCGATGGCACCCGAGTTCTGGGCTTAGGAGATATCGGGCCTGAGGCTTCATTGCCAGTTATGGAGGGTAAAGCGCTTTTATATAAATACCTAGGGGGTATAGATGCCTGGCCAATAGCGTTAGATACCAAAGACCCAGATGAAATAATCAAAACTGTCTTGCTACTTCAGCCGGCATTTGGTGGTGTAAATCTAGAAGATATTGCGCAACCCAAGTGTTTTAGAATACTAAATGAGTTACGTGAAAAAGCTAAAATACCTGTTTGGCACGATGACCAGCAAGGTACTGCTACTGTTACGGTTGCCGGTCTAATTAATGCTGTAAAAGTAGTGAATAAAAAATTAAATGAAGTTAGAGTAGCCTTTGTTGGTGCCGGCGCTAGTAATGTTCGTATTTCGCACATGTGTTTTCAGGCAGGGGTAGATCCGAAAAAGACTATTATGTGCGATTCTAAGAACACACTTGGATTATACCGCGATGATATTCAACGAAATCCCGATAATATTGAAAAATGGATATTATGTGGCCTCACCAATCCTAAGAATATCCGTGGCGGGATACCTGCGGCAATGAAGGGCGCGGATATTGTTATCGCGCTTTCGCAGTCGGGGCCCGGCGTAATTTTACCAGAATGGATATCGAGCATGGCTGAAGATTCTATAGTGTTTGTTTGTGCGAATCCGGTTCCGGAAATTTATCCATGGGAAGCCAAGGAAGCCGGTGCTAGGATTATCGCCACCGGAAGAAGTGATTTCCCAAATCAAGTCAATAATTCACTCGGTTTTCCCGGTATTTTTAGAGGAACCCTTGACGTTCGCGCGAAAACGATCACCGACGAAATGTGTATCGCCGCAGCTAGCGCACTTGCCAGAGTTGCCGAATCCAAGGGGCTTCACGAAGACTATATTATTCCTAACATGGACGAATGGGAAGTGTTTCCAGAGGTCGCGTCTATGGTAGGTTTAAAGGCAATAGAACAGAATATTGCACAAATTAAATTATCTAAAGAAGAATTGATAGACAAGGCTAAAAGAACCATATCCTCGGCAAGGGAAAAAGTCCAATTCATGATGGAGGAAGGTATAATTAAACCCTATGAAGAGTGAATCTTATAGGTCAGGGGATATCGAATATTTAACGAAGGGCTTGGCTTGCCGTTAATTATTTGCCAATTCGATATAGATTAGCTTGTTTATTCGCCGATGATTTTGATTAAAACTCGCTTAGGTCTTATACCATCGAATTCACCATAAAAGATTTGTTCCCAAGGGCCAAAATCGAGGTTGCCTTCGGTAATAGCCACAACAACTTCACGCCCCATTATTGTGCGTTTTAAATGAGCGTCACCGTTATCTTCATAGGTGTTGTGTGCATATCGGCTATAGGGCTTCTCAGGCGCGAGACCCTCGAGCCAGTGCTCGAAATCGCAGTGAAGCCCGGATTCATCGTCGTTGATAAAGACACTGGCTGTTATATGCATTGCATTACAAAGAAGAAGGCCCTCTTGGATACCACTTTCGACTAAAGCCTTTTTAACTTGCGGAGTAATATTAATATAATCTCTCCGAGTGTCTGTTTGAAACCAGAGTTCTTTTCTATAGCTTTTCATTATTTTTCCTCTCTCTTAAGAAATTACTGGAACAATCGAACCAGCATCATGAATAAATAGAGTTTGCCGAGATTCACCTTTTAACACTAACGCTTTTTCGAATGCGTTTTCTAAGGAATCGAATGGCACGATAGGTGTATTTATGAAAGCATCTTGCGGCAGGTTGGATACAACCCAGATGCTGTGGTGTGTTGCAAAATCAGCTATCTTGGATGCCTTATGATAACCAAGGGAGTAGTGTTTTAACGCGATTTTCCTAATTATGTTATTATCTTTTTCGGCTCGAAGAAGATTCATAAATTCTGGATTGCCTAAACCTCCCTGGCATTCAGCCATAAGAATGATTATCCCATTTGGTAGAAGGGCTGTTTTTGCTAGTTCGATTGCCTTATGAGCCTGATAGAGATCACTGTCCAAAGGCGAATGCACCGAGCAAATGATAATATCCGCCGGTTTTAAGGAAACCGTATAAATATTTCGAGCTTCTTCAGTGGCTTTTATAAATGATTCCCTTAATTCCCCTGGAAAAACGCCTGTGATTGTTCTGTTGGAATCAAGCAAAACTTGAATAGATAAAATCTTATCTAAATCAATGAAATCGAGAGCCTCGTCCATATCCTCATGGACGGGATTATTGACGAGAGTTAGGGGATCGGCACCACTCTCAAGAGCTAAGCGATGATTAGATTCAATTGTAGAATATCCCGCTATTCCGGGAAGGATGGCTTTTCTCCCTCCAGTAAAACCTGCAAAATAGTGTGGTTCCACCGAACCGATTATCAAAATTCCATCATATAAGCTTATAGCTCGATTCAAAAAAACTCTATTATCACTGGAAGTTGTGCCGTAGTATTTAAGGTGGTTTTTTGCTCTGCAATCGTGGATTTCAATCGATGTGGTTTCTGAAAATTTGCCAAGAATATTACCCAATTCGGTTTTTGTTGGTGGCTTATGACTTCCTGTTGCAACTAATATGTCGAACTCGAATTTTGTTTGCTCCTGTAGAAATTTAAGTATTTGCGCTGTGGGTGTCGGCCTAGTGGCATCGTTGGTTATAACAAGATGTTTTTTCGATTCGATAAAACGATTCCAATGCCATGGAAAATTAGGGTTTAAAGGCAGCATTTCTAGAGCAGTTCTTTCTCTACTAATAGAAAAAGAGTGGCTAATGGGCGATATGACGCGAGTCGTTCCAGGAAGATCGATTTGTCGGGTATGACCAGCGTAATAATAGTTTATTTTCATTTTAAAAAAACAAAGGGGCGCTATATTGCGCCCCTTTGCGAGATAAAGTGTTATTAACTAAATCTTCTGCACTATTTTTTTTATAGTATCAGAACATTCTACCGGGAGCTTATCGAAACCGGCCTTTTCTGTTGCTCGGCTTTCGATATATTCGATTCGGTCAAGCATTCTAGCTTTGAGTTTTTCGCAATATGAACTGTCATCCATGTTAGGTTCGAAGCCTTCGACCGGCCAATAAGACATTTCTTCGACATCCTTCCATGGAACAAATTTATCCTCCTCCTCGACAATAGCTTCAAGAAGGCCGATTGTGATTTCCTTTGGGATGTCCTTCCCCATGAAGTTTCCGGTATTAAGGACATAACATTTAACGCCGCGCTCGATAAGGGTTTTGAACTTATCATAGTCGATTCCGAGTGGCCAGGTGCGGAACGGATTTGCGTAAGGTTCGACAACAAGTTTTTCGAGGCTCACTCCAACGACGCGTTCGGCGCTGGTGCGTTTGGTTGCGAGTGTAACGCCCATCGTGCTAGCAAGAACTGGATCCTCGAGTCTCGAAAGCGGTGGAAGCGTCGGGTCTTTCATCAGCCAGAAAATAGCATTGAGCGGTTCTTCGATTTTATCCACTCTATTTGGCGTCCAAAGACGAGACTTTATCGCACGGCCGTTGCCCTGACGAATATCCTCTGTGACAAATTCGGTCTTATTTTGTTCATCGAGTGTAATACCGATGTTCTGTGCTGTAAGAATAAACTTATTGTCTGGATGGCCGATTTCATAATCGGCTGTTTTATCGAAATATGAGGGCTCTAATGCTACAGAGCTTCCGTTTTTGACATTTACGATAAATGCATCGTCGTGTAAAACGGTGGTATTGTATTTGCCATCGTGCTTTGCATGCGTGAGTGTCGATTTGCCCGAGCCGGAAAGGCCAAAGAAAGCTGCGACGAACTTCTTGTCATCGTAGCGCTTCAGGCCGGCATGGCAGGATGCCCAACCGTGCCTATTCGCTGTTCCCCAAGCCATTGTTAGCGTGGCCTTTTTGTGCTCGCCAAAATAGCGAAGCCCAAGTAGGCAAGCGGCATTGTGTTCTGGGTCGAAGAATGCCAAGCCGAGAGGAAAATCCGGATGCTTCCAATATGGATCGGAGATAAGAAATATACCATAATCGTCATACACCTTCGAGTTTTTATACATCTGATGATAAAATGAATTTCTAGATTGGAAATTCAACATCCAATTCAGGATGTTATTCTCGAATCCCTCGGGTGTAAGGAAGTTAGCTTTAACGATAAAATCCTCATCTAATCCAACATAGGATTGGGCATGATACATCGTTCTGAAGCGCATATTGTATATTGCTTCGCGAAGAATCCCAGTATATCTTTTCTCATCGACTCCTTCAGTGTAAGCAAGCTTCCTTGCCTGTGCGCAACGTCCTATAACCTCTCCGTCGTTGAAAACAAGCACCTTTGCTCGTGTGGGTAATCCATGATATTCAGGTTCTATGACATCTTTGTCTGTGACATAGGTTCCTGGAGATTTCATGGCAAGGTAGTAAGCCTGGTTGGGTGAATCGACTTTTCGGACATTGTTACCATAGAAGGCTGTCTCTATAGTCGTCCTATAACTTGTTAATTTAGATTTGTCGGAAAGCGATCCTTTGACACTCATCGTTTTTCTCCTTTAATTAAAGAATAAAATATTGATAAAGAGTTTTAAGGCGAAAAGTATAAAACAAAGAAAATAGAATAGCAATATATTTTTATAAAATGTTTAAGTTTATACTAGGAATATAATTATCCCTTATCTTATAGTTCTTATGACAAATCATAATTCATTTTTTTCTTGCTAAATATGGTTTTTCTGCTTTATTATGTTCTTACAAAAAGATTCTAACTTTTATTGAAGGGGGCAACAGAAAAATGGTAACTCTAAAAGAGACATTGACTCAAAAGATCGAGGAACATCGCCCTAGGATTAGACGACTGGTCAAGGAATACGGCGATAAGGTTATCGATCAGGTAACAGTTAAGCAGGTTATCGGGGGTATGCGAGGAATAAAATCGCTTATCACTGATATTTCCTATCTTGACCCATATGAGGGTATCCGTTTTCGCGGTTTAACTATTCCGGAAACGCTCGAGGCTCTACCGAAACCTCCGGGGAAAGAGATGCCCTATGTCGAGGCTCATCTCTGGTTCCTTCTTACTGGCGAGGTGCCGACTATAGAGCAAACCGAAACTCTAGTTCAGGATTTTAATGCCCGCAGAAGAGTTCCGCTTTACGTCTATGATATTCTTCGTGCTCTTCCTCGCGATTCTCATCCGATGAAAATGTTCACAGCCGCAGTTCTGGCTATGCAACGGGAATCTGAATTTTTCAAATGTCTCTACGAAGGTGTCTCTAAGGAAACTCGCTGGGAGTATATGCACGAAGACGCAATGAATTTATTCGCGCGTCTTCCAGTTATCGCAGCTTACATATATCGGATGAAATACAGGAACGATATTCCGATAGAATCGCATCCCACAAAGGACCTTGGCGCTAATTTTGCTCACATGATGGGAGTGGATGAACCATATGATGACGCAATGCGCCTTTATTTCATTCTCCATTCCGATCATGAGAGTGGAAATGTCAGTGCTCACGCTACGCACCTTGTAGCTTCAGCGCTTTCCGATCCTTATTATTCCTTGGCTGCCGGTCTTTGTGGACTCGCAGGCCCGCTTCACGGACTTGCAAACCAGGAGGTTCTCCGTTGGATACAGGATATGTATAGACGTTTTGGCGGTGTGCCTACTAAAGAAGAGATGGAAGAGTTCTGTTGGACTACCTTAAAGGCTGGATTCGTTATTCCGGGGTATGGCCACGCCGTTCTCCGTAAGACCGACCCGAGATACACAGCTCAGCGTGAGTTCTGCCAGAAGAATCTACCAGATGACGAATTGTTCAAGGTTGTCAGCCAACTATATGAAATCGTTCCACCGATTCTGGAAAAACACGGCAAAGCCAAAAACCCTTGGCCGAATGTTGATGCCCACTCAGGTGTTATCCAATGGTATTACGGCATTCGTGAATATGATTTCTACACCGTTTTGTTCGGTATAGGCCGCGCTATGGGTGTTCTTGCAAATATCGTTTGGGATAGAGCGATTGGCTATAGTATTGAAAGACCTAAATCCATCACGACCGATATGCTCGAAGAGATGGTTGGAATAAAATAGATTAGCGTCTTTTCTAAAAGTAAGAAGGCCGGTTTATATTGAACCGGCCTTCTTCAGCATAATCTAAATAACAAACTCCGATTATTTTTCCCTTCTTCGACCTAAATAAAGACATGAATCCTTGCAAACATCTACACAACGAAGGCAGGAAATGCACATCGGACCGCCTACAGTCAGTTCTGTTTTCGGAAGAGTGCCCATCGGGCAATCATAACATATTCTACACGCGCCGCAATTTTTATTTCGTCTTTTTATAGCGAAAAACGAAAACCTCCCTACTAAACCGAGAAGAGCACCATAAGGGCAGAACCACCGGCAGAAAAACCTCTCAATCATAAGAGAACCGGTGAAAAAAAAGGTTAGCATAATCAGAGGTAAAGTCCCGATAGGCATAACGAAAGCCGCGAATCCCCAGAAAAAGGGGCATCCGCCGATGCAATATAATCTCCCTGAGATCGCTGTCATGATCACTATATATAATAAAACGATAACTGCGAACCAGGCATATCTATCATTGAGTTTGACGGATATTCTCATATTGAACCCGATTTTTTTTCCTAAAAATCTAAGAAGTCGTGAGATAAATCCGATAGGGCAAATCCAACCGCAAAAAACTCGCGGAAGAATTAATCCTGCTAAAAGGAATACAGCCCCAATTATTAAACCGGTGGTAAACAGGTTTAATGGAACAGAATGCCTTACAGCGAGAATGGGAGATTGAACCAAAGCGAATGGACATACATCATGTGCACCTGCGCTACCGTATAGGAACTGCACTAAAGTTATAAACAATACGAAGAAAAACGCTTGAAAGGCAAATCTTATTTTTTGGATTTTCTTCAAGCTATTATTTTTTTCTCTCTGTGTGTTTATCTTCTTTTATTCCGAGATTTTTTTTCAAATCTGCCTGAAAAGCCTCCTCCTCGAAACTGGGTGCGCCGATTATTCGGGTGATTTCTCGGCCGTCATTGCTGAGTATCCTTGTTGGAATTGCATCAATATTCATCAAAGCAAAAAACGAACTATCGGCTTTGATTATTGGTAAGTCCAGGTTTAAGGTTTTAGTAAGGCTATCATACTTGTCGAAATCCTCATAAGTGAAAACAAATACCTGTAATTGTCTCGATGTATATTTGTTCTTGATATTCTGGAGTCTTTCTAATTCACCGGCGCAGGGAAGACACCAGCTAACCATGAAACCAGAAACAGAAACACCTTTTTCGAGGTCCTTTTGAGTATATGTGTTTCCATCAGAGGCCGAAAATCTAAATTCGGGGAATATCCTTTCGGAGTTTATTTCGTTGTTGCCGTGAGATTTATTTCCACAGGCGCAAAATAGCGTGATAAAAATTGCCCCAAAAAAGTAAAGGTATTTACGCATATTACATTTTGTCAGTAGCATCTTGGTTACTCGTTTTTTTTATAAGGTTTGGTATTATCTTTCCAGCTGAAATATCAGCGAGGGCATTTTTTATAGAGCTTTCTCGCGATTTTGGAATATCGAATCTGAGTTTAACGCTAACCGCGAAATTTGCTTCGATGAGTTTTCCATCGTTTCGAGCCAAAATTGCCTTGAAATCCGAAAAAATATTATAAGGTAATTCGACTGCAAATTCCAGCCTTTCGTGAATTTCAATTATTTTGATCTCTCGCAAAGCGGCGGCAGTTGCCTGTGAATATGCTCTGATTAAACCTCCAATACCAAGCTTTATTCCACCGTAATACCTTGTTACAACACAGATTACATTTGTTAGTTCATTTCCGGTTAGGACTCGGAGTATTGGTAAACCCGCGCTTCCCGAAGGTTCGCCATCGTCGGAGGATAATTCCTCGACAGGCGAGAAGCCAATGCGAAATGCCCAACAGTTATGTGTAGCGCTCGCGTGTTTCGATTTAATTTTCGCTAGTTGAGTTTTAAAGTCTTCTCGCGAATTTGACCTCGAAACGGTTGCTATAAACCTCGATCTTTTTTCTTCAATTGCTGCTATAGCTGTATTAGCTGCTGTTTTATATAAAAAATCTTCCATCGGTTTAATGTCAATAACTAAAGTTACAAATTATATAAGCACGGTTAAAATGTCAATTATTGTGAGAAAATCAGACATCTTGGAACACCGTCAATTTACCACATACGACACCTCGTGAGTTAAGAATCCTCGATGCTAGTTTTTCAGCACGCTCGTAAGTTGTGTTAATGAGAATAGTCTCGAGAGTTCGCACTTCGTTAAGGTGTGCTTGGGTGATGCCAACGATATCCTTTATGAAGCGGTGTTGTTCATGAACTATCTTATGATTGAGATGCTTGCTGTGGTCGAAAACGAAAGACAAGGTCCCGATTATTTTACCGGTTGGGTTTAATTCTTTGGCGGAAAAAAGAGCGTTCTGTATTAGCTCTCGTATCGCTTCGGAGCGGTTTTCGAAACCTTTTTCGGATATGAATTTATCGAATTCGGTGGCCAGTTCCTCATCTAAGCTAATACTTAAGCGTTTTACAGGCATTCTTCCTCCTTATCTTCTATCAAATTGTAAGGTGCGATAAGCACAACTACCTCACCTCTTATTTCGGGGCAATTATTCACTAAATCTGATAGCATACCTCGAATAGTTTCCTCATAGATTTTTGTTAACTCTCTACAGATAGCCACGGGTCTATCCCCCAATATATTGAAAGCATCTTTAAGAAAGGCGTTTATTCGGTGAGGTGATTCGTAGAACACATGGGTGTGTGGTGAGTCTTTTGCAAGAATCCGAAGGCGCCTACGCCGCCCTTTTCCAGAGTGAGGTAAAAAGCCCTCGAAGGAGAAACCTGTAACGGGAAATCCTGATAGGAGAAGCGCCGGAATAAAAGCACATGGTCCGGGCAAGACTTCGAATGGAATCTCATTCTCGACTGCCTTTCTAATAAGAGTCCAACCCGGGTCGGATATCCCGGGTGTGCCCGATTCAGAGATAACTGCAACTGTTTTACCATTTTCGACAAGCTCAAGAATTCTGTCAGCAAGCCGTCTTTCGTTCTTTACATGATAAGGAAATGTTTTTTTAAAAATGCCGTGTTTTTCCAAGAGGAATTTCGCAGAGCGGGTATCCTCTGCTGCAATGATATCAACTTCTCGAAGAAGCCTTATTGCTCTCAGAGTGATGTCTTCGAGATTTCCTATCGGCGTCGGAACTATTATTAATTTCCCTATTGGCATAATAAATGTAATATATAATTATTGTAATAGCTTAACAAGGTCAAATCCAGACCTTGACAGAAATAATTTTTTTTGTAGATTGAATTCGATATGAAAAAAGAGATACTCCTCATCACACTTATTATAGCGTCTGTGTGTTTTGGGCAAAGGCGTTATTACCACGAAACCGAAGATGCTATCCTTAGGGTAGATGAACAATATCCGGGTGCGTTTGCCGAACACCGTTACATTGCGAGTGGTTCGGATAATCTTTTCAGGGCCTTCCTTGCCCTGGGCGAAGACGACGGAGCAAACGCTTGGGGAAGTGCTCATGTCTATGAGCCTTTTTTAACAGGTTCTTTTATTATTACCGATAGTCTCGATATTTTCGAGTTCTATGAGACTATTATCGATACTGATTCAACTGGTGCACCTGTTGATACAGACTCGGTTCTTGTTGGGAGTGAAACAATAATCGCATATGCTGACACTGCGTTTGGTGTGACAGTGGTGCAGCAAGTTATTGCCAGAAACGATTCGATTAAAAGCTTAATCGCGAAATTTGCTGTAAGGAACGATCGTGCTACACCGCTCACAGGGTTGCGAATTATCTTCTTTTATGATGGTGATGTGCCTGACTATCTTTACATCGACGATTATCCTCAAGAATACGCCTATCTTGATGCTGTCGGCATCCGCGATGGCGAATCTAATATCACTTCTGGTTTTTGTGGGCTTATACCAAATAGCGGTATGGCTTGTGGCGCATGGAAAAACTGGATTGATACACTCGTCGTGCCCGATTCATCACTGATGGGTTCCCTTGTAAATACTAATCCGGTGTGGCCGGTGGATTCGGCATCTATTGCTGGAGACTGGTCCAGTTTTGGCCTTTGGGAATTTCCGGATATGTTAAGTGGGGCAGTCGAAACGCTATCTATTGCATTTATAGTATCGAGCTCGGCTGGCGGTTTTGAGTCTCTTGCCGCAGAAGCTCGTGGTGATTCAGTTATCCCTTATATTGCGGATCAAGCGCTTCCGACGGAAAACATGCTAACTGTATCACCAAATCCATTTAATTCCGCGTGCCGCATAAAGATAATTGGTGAGAGCAGCTCTGAGGTGAGGATTTTTGATCTCTCAGGACGACTTGTGAGATCGATTACACCTTCAAATAAATGTGGTATATCCGATGTAACATGGAACGGAAGAAATGATGCCGGAAGGGACCTTCCGAGCGGAGTCTATCTTATTTCTCAATTATCTAGGGATGGAAGAAATTATTCCTCACGAGCGGTTCTCATTAGATAATTACACCGATTAAACTGTCCTTATAATTTTTTATTATTCCATAACCGGGGGGCGTCGGTCTTTGCGCTTAAGGCGCAAAGCAGCGTTCGGTCGGCCAACAATCCAGCTTAGTAGGAAAAACTATATTCCGACCGACCGCCGATTTTTCAGCCTAAGGAAAGCGAGCTTTCCTTAGGCTGAAAAATCCCGACGCCCCCCGGTTATTCCATTTCGATTGTCCATAAAAATAAAGGGTCGGCGTTGGCCGACCCTTTATTATTGAATAAAAGAGATATGTTCTTTTATTTCTTTTTAGCCCAACTGTAATCGATTTCAGCTAATTGCTTATAGAAATTCCATCTTTTATCGACATCGAATTGAGCCAGTACAGCAAGCTCTGCAGCGCGCACAGGCTTCGAGACCTTAAGTGAACGATAACGAACCTCGCCATACATATATTCCTCGACAGGGATTGAAGGTTTTTTCGAGTCGAGTTGAAGAGGGTTAAGGCCTTCTTCGACACGTCTCGGGTCGTAGCGATAAAGTAGCCAGTGTCCCGAATCAACGGCTTTTTTCTGTTCGGTGAGTTGTTTTGTCATGTTAATGCCATGATTAATACACGGGCAGTAGCAAATCACTATGGATGGGCCATCGTAGCTTTCGGCTTCAGAGAGTGCCTTCACGGTTTGGTTCGGATTTGCTCCCATTGCAACTTGAGCAGTATAGATGTAGCCATATGTTTGCGCTAAGAGACCGAGGTCCTTCTTTGGTGTGGATTTGCCGGCTTCGGCAAATCTGGCAGTAGAACCGCGCGATGTTGCTTTAGAGCATTGTCCACCAGTGTTGGAATATACTTCGGTATCAAGAACGAGCATATTTACATTACGCCCTGAGGCAAGCACGTGATCGAGACCACCATAACCGATGTCGTAGGCCCAACCATCACCGCCGAAAACCCATACCGACTTCTTCACCAAATAATCTGCAAGCGATTCCAAATAATTATCTTTATTGGAATTAGCCAGGGCTTTAAGCTCTTTAACCAATCCTCGCTGTATATCGATGCCGATGTCATTAGTTTGATTAGAGGAAAGAAGTTTCTGTTTCAAGTCGGCGGGAATATATGATGCTTTTTCGAGTTGCTCGATAGCCTCTTGCATAAGACGGTCTGTAGTGAGCCTGAAGCCATAACCTATCTCTGCAGCGTCTTCAAAAAGACTATTTGTCCATGCCGGTCCGAGGCCGTCTCCTCTTTTGCAGTATGGGGTTGTTGGAAGGTTACCGCCATAAATACTAGAGCAACCGGTGGCGTTTGAGATGAGCGCGTGGTCGCCAAAAAGTTGCGTAACGAGCTTGACATAAGATGTCTCGCCGCAACCTGGACAGGCTCCGCTAAACTCAAACATTGGACGCGCAAGCTGGCTGCCTTTAACGGTAGCCTTATTGAAGCTCGATGGGTCCGGTTCGGATAAGGAAAGGAAAAAGTCCCAATTCGCGGTTTCAGATTCGCGAAGTTCGAATTGGCTTTGAAGGTTAATTGCTTTTTTGCCCGGGTTGTTCTTATCTCTGCCCGGACAAATCTCGACACAAACACCACAGCCGGTGCAATCTTCGGGAGCGATTTGAACTGTTGCACGCTTACCCGCAAAAGCTTTAGTTTTTGCCTCTGTGGATTTAAAGGTTTCTGGTGCGCCTTTGAGCTCGGATTCATCGTATATCTTGAGACGGATAGCGGCATGCGGACAGACTAGCGAACATTGACCGCACTGTATGCATAAATCCGGTTCCCAAACCGGAATCTCGACTGCAATATTGCGTTTTTCGTATTGTGTTGTGCCAGTGGGCCATTGACCGTTAGGCGGCATTTCAGATACCTTGACATCATCACCTTCGAGGCGGATGATTTTCGCTGTAACATTCTTGACGAAATCCGGCGCAAAGTCTGGTACGGTAGGCGGCATTTCGATTTCGGAGGTTGTTTTTTCAGGATAATTTACTTCATGGATGCTCGTTAGACCAGCGTCAACAGCGGAGTAATTGAGCGTAACAACCTCTTCGCCCTTATGTCCGTAGGTTTTTTTAATAGATTCCTTGATAAGTTTGACCGCTTCATCTATAGGAATGATGTCAGCTAGTTTGAAAAAGGCTGTTTGCATAAGGGTGTTAATCCTTGCGCCGAGACCGAGTTTTTTCGCTACCTCGATGCCATTAACAATATAGAACTTAGCATTCTTTGATAATATTTGATCTTGGACCTTTTTCGGGAGTCTATCCCAGGTCTCCTTTGGGTTGTATGGCGAGTTCAGAAGGAAGGTGCCGCCCTCTTTCAAAAACTTAAGCATGTCATATCTTTCAATAAAACTCCAGTTATGGCAAGCCAGGAAGTTAACCTCCATACAAAGATATGTGCTCTTGATGGGTTCGTCGGAGAAGCGTATATGACTTGTAGTGCGAGCGCCAGCCTTCTTGGAGTCATAGACAAAATAGCCTTGTGAGTATTTGTCTGTGGCTTTGCTGATGATCTTGATCGTATTCTTGTTTGCGCCGACAGTGCCATCGGAACCTAGGCCCCAGAACATAGCCTGATAACCGGTTCCACAGCCCTTGCCGTAATTCTCATCCCACTCGATGCTAGTATTAGTGACATCGTCATTGATGCCTATAGTGAAATGATTCTTTGGTGTGGCCGAGTCTAGATTGTCGAATACGGCCTTGACCATTCCCGGTGTGAACTCCTTCGAGGAAAGACCATAGCGTCCGCCGACAATTGTTGGTTTAGAGCCAAAGGGGGCGGTTCCCTTGATCAACATTTCATCCATGGCTACAACCATATCCAGATAAAGCGGTTCCCCAAGTGATCCGGGTTCTTTTGTTCTATCTAGGACTGCGATTTTCTTAATCGTTTTAGGAAGAGATTTAGCAAGATGTTCCAGGCTGAAAGGCCTGTAAAGCCTAACCTTCAGAACACCCACATTTTCACCGGAAGCATTCATCATATCGACGGTTTCATGTGCTGTCTCGACTGCAGAACCCATCAGAACGATTATTTTCTCAGCAGTGGGGCTTCCCTCGTATTGGAATGGTAAATACTTGCGGCCGGTGAGTTGTTCGAATTTTTTCATGTATTTTTCGACAATCGCTGGGGCTTCGAGGTAGTATTTATTGATTGTTTCACGCCCCTGGAAATAAACATCGGGGTTTTGGCTTGTGCCACTTATCATAGGATGATCGGGGGAGAGGCCTTGTTTGCGGTGCGCGATAACAAATTCCTCTTCGATCATAGCTTTCATTGTTTCCCTGGTAAGAACCTCGATTTTTTGGATTTCGTGGCTGGTGCGAAAACCATCGAAGAAGTGAAGGAAAGGTAATTTTGTTTCGAGGCTTGCGGCTGTGGCGATCATCGCTATGTCCATCACCTCTTGGATACTACCGGAAGAGATCATTCCATAACCTGTAGTCCGGCAGTTCATAACATCTGAGTGATCTCCAAATATTGACAAAGCTTGACATGCAAGCGAACGAGCTGCAATGTGGAACACCGTCGGGAGTAATTCAGCAGCGATCTTATGCATGTTGGGGATCATAAGAAGTAATCCTTGGCTTGCTGTAAACGTCGTTGCTAATGCCCCTGAAGCGAGAGCACCGTGAATAGCGCCGGAAGCACCCCCCTCAGATTGCAGTTCTGCAACCTCGGGAATCGTTCCCCAGAGATTCGTTTCACCTGCCGCAGACTTAGCATCTGCTATCTCGCCCATATTGCTTGAAGGGGTAATTGGGTAAATCGCGATAACCTCATTACAAGCGTGAGCGACATGTGCTGCTGCGGAGTTTCCATCCATAGCCATCATCTTTTTGGCCATTTTATCTCCTTTTTTACGATTTAAAATTTACCAAACAAATTCCCTCAACCATCAAAAAAAGGGAAATAACAATTTATGTAAGAAGAATTGGATCGTCAAGACAAAACGGAACTCAAAATATAAATTAATCTTGAATTAAAAGTTTTTTTGGTTTATTATCTGAATGAAGATACTCTTGTTGTGGAAAATTGTTATTAGATTATGTGCAATAATAAAAAATGTTATAGTCGTTCAGGTTTCTCTCTAGTCGAGTTGATGATAGTTGTTGTGATTGTTGGGATACTCGCAAGCCTATCTCTGCTTTCATATAGCAAAGCCGTTCGTAAAGCCAAGCTTACCGAAGCGAAGATTGCACTTAAGCGAATGTGGGAATGCAATGATATGTTCTACAATGAGCATGGTTATTATTATGGTCCGGTGTATGATATTGGTAACAGTGGATTATCAGAGATAGGTTTTAGCCCTCTTAGTGGAAATCCGCTTTTTATATATTCTATTGAAATCAATAGCCCTCCTATATATATAGCCGAGCCCTTGAGAAAGGAATTTGGCGGTGACGGTTCAATTTCTGGCTATGAATTACAAATTGATTTTAAAGGAAAACTATATATATTCGAGCCGGGAATTAATAATGTTTCAGGGATGGAAAGAATAACTCCAACAGGTGGAAGGCGTGGTTTTTCCCCAGGCGGAGGTTAGATTATTGGAAATAGAGAAATTGTTAGTGTTTTATATAGCAATGATGTTCATTTAGATGGTTCTTCAATTTTTTCTTATAGACAATTGATGTAGTAGATTCCAATAACTCCCACTGTTCTCAGAACAATAAACCCAAATTTTTTCATTTTCGGACAAATTTCAATAAAACTGTTTTCTTCTGTTGGATTTACTTGCCTTCGAATTAATAATATTGTATTTTCCAAACCAATACGATTTTATTTGGAGGTAAAATGCATTGTAAAAGCTTCGTTCTAATCTTCATTTTATTGATGTTGAGTTTTTTTCTAGCATGCGAAAAATCACCATCCGAACCGGATGATAATGACGCCGAGTTGGAGTTTAAGATTGCACAGATGCTTATGGTAGGATTTCGCGGAACGGAGCTTACCGATACGAACCACATTGTGGAGGATATTGAAGAACGCAAGATTGGTGGTGTTGTATTATATGAATTCGATGCTCCCTCGTGCTTTAGGCCGCGCAATATTCAATCGCCGACACAACTTGCCGCGTTGGTTTCCGACCTTCAAGCGCTCGACACGATTCCGCTCCTAATAGGTATAGACCAAGAAGGCGGTTATATTACACGCCTTAAAGAGTCCTATGGTTTTCCTCCGTCGGTTTCCGCGCAACATTTAGGTGAGGTCAACATTGCCGATACAACCCAATATTGGGCATCGCTTTGTGCAAATACTCTTCAGGAGATGGGAATTAATCTTAACCTCGCGCCAGTAGTCGATTTGAATATCAATCCCGACTGTCCGGCGATAGGACATTGGGAAAGAAGCTACTCAGCAAATCCTGATTCGGTTGTTTTTCATGCAGAAATTGTGATAGAGGAACACCATAACAGAGGTATTTTGACCACCTTAAAGCATTTCCCGGGCCATGGTAGTTCCGAAGACGATACTCACTGGGGCATGGCCGATGTTACCGATACATGGGCGCCGGTTGAGCTCGAACCATACTCGCAACTTATCGAGGGCGGCTATAGCGATCTTGTGATGACAGCTCATATATCAAATACTAACTTAGATCCAACATATCCTGCTACTCTTTCGGGGGATATCATCACAGGGATACTTCGTGATAGTCTCGGCTATGACGGTGTTGTTATATCTGACGATATGATGATGGGTGCTATTAATGAGTATTTTGGCCTCGAGGAGGCCCTCGAGCTTACAATCAACGCAGGAGTGGATATAATTATATTTTCCAACAACACCTCTACTTATGACCCAAATATAGCACAGACAGCCATTGCAATAATAGCCAATCTCGTTGAAGAGGAGAGCATTCCGCGTTCGAGGATTGAAGAAGCTTACGCAAGAGTGACCGCTCTGAAAAGCAGGCTTTAAACTGATACACGAGGGGAAAGATGAACCATTATATTAAAGTTGTAATCCTAATATCCTTGATATTGGCTTTAATATCGGGTTGTGAAAAAACCGGTCAACCATCGGTATTTTCCGCTGAAGCCAAGATCATTACACACAAAACTGCAGGATTCATCTCTCCAACCGGAGAAATTGCAGTCCGATTTGTCGAGGATATGGTTGATAGTTCTCGGGTTGGTGTGGCAATGAAATCGCCGGTATTCGAATTTTCGCCCAATATTGATGGCGTTACCCGTTGGGTCGATAGAAGGACTATTGCGCTTAAACCTTCGCGCTCTCTCGATATTGAAACCCAATACGAGGGATTTCTCGACCTCGAAGCACTTTTCCCGACTCTCAAGATGAAAACCGAGCATATCGAAATAGAGTTTGGAACTTACGGCCTCGATATCTCCGAGTTAAAGGCGGATTTTGTTCTCATCGATGAAAATGATCCAACTAGATTTATTTTCGATGGGAAACTACTTTTCAATATGGCTACCGATTCCGTAGAAGTTATTCAATCGATAGGATTATGGGAGGGCAAGAAGCGAGTGGAACTTGCAGTTACACCCGACACAAATGGGGGTTATATTTTCCATTCCGAGTTAATAGAGCGCACAGACGAAGATCGCCGTTTCACACTCGAAATTTCGTCGAAGAAGCTCAAACTTCCGTCGGATTTTGCTAAGGAATATCTTCTTCCATCAAAAGTGAATTTTGTGGTGACTTCGGTTGAAATAGCCGAAGATGAAGCGGAATCCTCCATTGAAATATTCTTTTCCGATAAATTAAATTCCTCCATAGATTATAGAGGTTTCATTAGAACTGAGCCATCAGTGGATGTTAGAGTATCGGTGCGTGGTAAATCTATAGTCGTTAGAGGAGATTTTAAGAGGGGTAGTGCATATGTAATCGAGGTTGTGAAGGGACTTAGAAGCAAATGGGGGGCTAAGGTTGCTTTATCGACCCGAAATAAAGTTGAGTTTCCTTCATTATTGCCTCAGGTCAAATTCGTTTCCAACGGCTTGTATATACCTTCAACAAATAAAAAGAGTATCGATTTAAATTCGGTAAATGTTCGAAGGATGATTGTTTCTATCAAGAAGGTTTATGAAAATAACCTTGGTTTTTTCATACAGGAGAATTATTTCAACGACAATTCGCACCGAAGATGGGGATATAACGATATGTATCGCGTTGGCGAGGTTATCGCGGTGGACACGCTGGAAATTTGTGATATACGCGATAAATGGTTTAAGTCGCGTTTAGACCTTTCGAAGATAGCTTCTAGTGTTGACAAGGGAGCATTTATTATAGAACTTTCCTTTGACGAGGATGATATTCTCGTTTCTATGCCAGAGGATTGGGCTCGTTGGCGGAAGAACAGTTATTTCTGGGATCAGGGACGCATCAGCACTGCAATAATATTTACGGATATTGGCCTAATCGCGAAAAATACGGGCGACAAAATAGCAGTATGGGCGCTAGACCTCGTGACAGCCGAACCTATTATTGGCGCGAATATTACTCTGAAATCTTATGTTAATCAGCCCATTGCAAATAAAGTATCGGATTCTCGTGGATACTGCGAATTTGACACTAACGAAGGTTTTTCCATCGAGGGCGAATTTAAAGGCCAAAGAACAGTCCTTATCTTCAGGGATATGGGCCTCAATACCTCGCTTTTTGATGTTGGCGGTTCAGTTGAATCGACAGATGAGATTAGGGCATTTATATACACCGAACGCGGCGTATATCGCCCTGGGGATACTGTTCATATCTCAGCCATTATTCGCAATGGTCAGGGGACTTTCCCTAAAAATCACCCACTTGAGTTCGAGCTTTATAATCCACGAAATCGCAAGGTGTTTGGGAGGGCATTAAGAAAAGCCGATGATGGCTTTTATTCACTTGATTTTAATACCGAACAGGATGCTCCAACAGGTTTTTGGCGCGCTGAATTTTTGGTGGGAGAGAAAAAATTTACGCGATCTATTCGGATAGAAACCGTTGTGCCTTATAGGATTAAAGCTAAAATACAATCTGAATCCACGCACATAACGGCTATGGATCGAGTTCTTAGGGCTGCTGTTCAAGCTAATTATCTTTTCGGTAATCCTGCGGCCGGGCTGAAAGCTGAGGTTGCGCTTTCTATACGACCATTCGAACTTGAATTCGATAAGTTCGAGGATTTCGTGTTTACCAACGAAATCATGGAATTCGAGCCGGTGAACCTTCGCACACACGATATACGCCTTGCTTCCGATGGCAAGGCTTTGGTTAAATGGGATATCCCCGAGGTCGATGCAGTTCCATCGGCTCTGACGGTCGAGGTCTCAGCGGATGTCTTTGAGAAGGGAGGCCGTGCGGTCCCAGCTTCGCAGAAGATTCCTTTCGAGGTTTATAGCCGTTATATAGGCATCAAATCTCCCGAGGGGAATTTTGTTCGTGTAGGTTCTACCGCGCATTTCGAGGTTGTTTTGGTTGATAATGAAGGAAAAATTCTATCGGGAAATACGCTATCATATAAAATTTATAAAAGCCATAAATATTGGTGGTTCGATTACGAGACTATCGAGGATTACAGACGGCATTATAAGAGTGATGTCGCGACGGAGCAAATTGCTGAAGGCACAGTGATTACGGAGTCCATCCCAGCTAAGATCGAATGGACACCCAATAGCTATGGAACGGTTTTCCTCGAGGTTTCCGATGAGACCGGTGGTCATGTTGCGGGGATTTTTATCAATGCACGCCATTGGGGTCGTGAGCCTTCTGGTGGAGATGCCGATCTTCTTAGTGTGAAGATCGACAGAGAAAAATACAAGCCCGGCGAAACTGCGACTATAATTACACAAACACCAAAAGAAGGCCGCGCTTTGCTTTCCATTGAAGCGGGTAGGAGAATAGTGTTTTCTAAATGGTATGACCTCAATTCAGAAGAGTCTGTATTTGAAATTCCAATAACCAAAGACATGATCCCTACGGCCTATGCTACGATAACTGTTATTCAACCTCACGAAAACACCGAAAACGACGTTCCGATGCGTCTATACGGTGTGATTTCTATACCTGTCGAGTTGGAAGAAACAAGGCTCGATATGGAGATTTCAGCTCCGGAGGAAATCGAACCGGGGCAAAAATTTTCCGTTTCCATCTCTTCAAAGGATAAATCCCCATACCAATACACTATTGCAGTAGTCGATGAAGGCCTGTTAGATATTACATCATTCCAAACTCCCGATCCATGGGGCTTTTTCTATCGTCGGATGGCTTTACTGGTTAGCACTTTCGATGTTTATTCACATGTTGTAGGTGCGAATTGGGGTGAGATTTTCAAGCGATTCTCTATCGGTGGCGGAATAGGCGATTATGATATGCAGAAAACACTGGTGCAAACAAGACGCTTTAAGGCTGTTTCGCTTTTTAATGGAGTAGGTCAATCTGACAAAAACGGTAAAGCCAAAACGGAATTTATCATGCCGGAATATGTTGGAGCGGTGAGAATAATGTTGGTGGCTGTGAAGGGTAAGCGATATGGCAGCGCAGAGAAAACGGTTTTAGTTAAAGCGCCGCTTATGGTACTTCCTACATTGCCACGCGTTCTCGCCCCGGGCGATGAGATTGCACTTCCAGTTTCTATATTCGCGATGGAAAAGAACCTTGGGAAAACGACTATCGAGCTTTCAGCCGCGGGGCCAGTGAGCGTTGTCGGTGAAAAAAAGATTGTTCTCGATATGCAGGAGATAACCGAAAAGGATATAGTTTTTCAACTCAAGGCCGATGACAGCATAGGTGTAGCTGTTATAAAAGTGTCGGCAAAATCCAGTAGTTATCGCATTGCCGACGAGACAGAGATCGCGGTTAGACCATCGAATCCGTGGGTTCATACTTCGAAAACTAAAGTGGTCTCCGCCGGGCAAAGTGCGAAATTCAATATTCCCGGTGATGGCGTAACTGGAACCAATCATGCCCGATTAACAGTTAACAAGTTGGCGGATTTGAACTTAACAAGAAGGCTTGAATGGCTTATAGCCTATCCTTATGGTTGTATAGAGCAAACGGTTTCCTCGGCTTTTCCACAAATTTACCTTCCCAAGTTAGCGAAACTATCAAAAGCCCGTAAAAAGGAGATCGACGAAAACATCAATGCTGCAATCGAACGGTTGAGAAAATTCCAACTTCCATCTGGGGGTTATGGTTACTGGCCGAATTCGGGCGAGTCGAGCGCTTGGGCTTCGTGTTATGCTGGACATTTCATGACCGAAGCAAAAGAACACGGTTATTTTGTTCCGGAGGACATGTTCGAGAAATGGCGTAGGTTCGAGAAGGATGCCTCACGAGGCGATCCGGAAAATGTTTTGACCCAGGCTTATCGGCTTTATATTTTATCAAAAGCCCATATGCCGCAGCTTGGGGCGATGAATTTGCTTCGGCAAAACTACTTCGATAAGATGGATAACGCTTCAAGATGGCTCCTTGCTTTGGCATATCTTAATAACGGTGCCGATAAAACTGCTAAGGATATTATCGCTAAGACTGGCACCGATATACGCACTTACAGAGAAATGAGCTGGACTTATGGCTCATCCCTTCGCGACAAGGCCATTATGCTCGAAGGTCTTGTCCAGTTTGGGCGCGAGAGCGATGCCTTCAAGATGTATCAAGACATCGCGACCGAGCTTGCTTCCGACAAATGGCTTTCAACTCAGGAAACAGCATTCAGCTTGCGTTCAGCAGCGCTTTTTATGCAAAAATACGCTGGGAAAAGCGATCCTATCGAGGGTATGATAACGCTTCCAGATGAGGAAAAAATCCAGATTGATGGCAATAACCCTTCCTTTATGCTCGAAATCGAGGAGGGATTCGGTGAGGAATTGGCTGTCGATATCACATCCGGTAAATCCTTCGTTACAATGAGCTGGTTTGGTGTGCCCCTTAAAGACACGCTCAGTTTCTTGCAGAATAATCTTTCAATTAAAGTCGAATGGCTCAATCAGGATGGTATCCCAATTAATGCAGCGAGCCTCGTGCAGAATACGATTTTCTGGGAGCATATACGTGTAGTGAATCCAACCAATATTCAGCTTTCGGAATTGGCTCTTACTCAGATGTTACCCTCTGGTTGGGAGATAGAGAACATAAGGCTCTCGGGAGAGAATTACCCCGACTGGTCTGAGAATTATAACTTCATCTATGAAGATTATTTCGATATTCGAGACGATAGAGCTTCTTGGTTCTTCGACATGCGTGGTAACTCGCATGCAGATTTTCTCTTAAAGCTGAATACGGTTACAGTCGGTAGTTTCCATCTTCCCCCGACACAAGCCGAAGTTATGTATGATAATCGTTATCAAGCGCGCATCAGGGGAAGGGATGTTACAGTCCTGAAGTGAAACTATTTAGGAGATGTCGAAGATCAATTAAATGGTGGCGGATCAAGCTTCTGCTCGGTTCGCTCGTCCTTTTATTTATTGTTGGTTGGTTGGCTACACCACTTCCATGCCCGCTTTTCCCGGATGACTACAGCTCGGTTGTTGTTGCCGATAACGGAAAACTGCTTCGTGTGTTTCTCGATTCAAATGAGCAATTATGTTTTCCGCCAGATAAAAGGCCTTTACCCAAGAAACTCGTCGAGTCCATTATACAATATGAGGATAAGAGGTTTTACCTTCATCCAGGAGTTGATCCATTAGCGGTTGTGCGAGCGTTCTATGGTGCGGTTTTTAAGAAAGGCAGGCCGAGTGGCGCGAGCACGATTACCATGCAAATAGCTCGCCTCATTGAGCCAAAACCTAGAACACTTCGTTCGAAGATAATCGAGGCTTACCACGCAATTAAAATTGAACTCCGCTTTTCCAAAGAAGAGATACTTCGTCTCTATTTAGGGCATGCACCTTATGGGGGGAATATTATCGGGTATCGAGCGGCAAGCCACAGCTACTATGGTGTCGAGCCGAGAATGCTTACCTGGGCTGAGGCAGCGACATTTGCTGTTTTGCCAAATGATCCTTCGCTAGCTAACCCTACAAAGAATAAATCGCTTCTCGAAGCTAAGCGCGACGCCCTTTTACAGAAACTTCATCGAAAGGGTATCATCGATGAAGAAACACTTAAACTTTCTCTACTGGAGCAAATTCCCGATGGTCGAATCTCCTTTCCATTCTTGGCACCACACCTTGCATATAGACTGGCCAAGAATTATCCGAGTAGAGAGATAACTTCGACAATTGATTTTAACCTGCAAAAATCGATGGAGGCCATCGCTAAAGAATATTCCATGCAACTTGCGGATTTCGGTGTGAATAATTTATCTATTCTCATCGCAGAAACCAAGACAGGGAAAGTTAAAGCGTATATAGGTTCGCAGGATTTTAGTGACAGCCAACATGGCGGTCAGGTCGATGGTGTATTTGCACCACGCTCCACAGGTTCCATCCTTAAACCTTTTTTATATGCCCTGGCTTTCGATGAAGCTATGGTATTGCCTGAATCGCAAATAAAGGATATTCCGACATTTTATGGCGCATTCTCGCCCATGAATGCTGATAAATCCTATCGAGGGTTGGTCTCTGTAAGATCGGCGTTAGTGAAATCGCTCAACGTTCCGGCGGTGAGATTGCTTTACACTTACGGTATCGACGAGTTCTACGGGTTCTTAAAATCAGCTGGCATGAGAACGCTCTTCCGAAATCCCGGCGAATACGGTCTCCCTCTTATTATTGGTGGAGCTGAGGGAACACTGTGGGATATAACATCGATGTTTGCAGGAATGGGCAACTATGGGGATTTTAGGGGATTTTATGCCGTCGATTGCGATAGCGAGAGAGCCGAAAATAGGCTTATAAGTGCTGGGGCTTGTTACCTAACCCTTGAAATACTGAGAGAATTAGACCGGCCGGGCGCGGAGTTTTACTGGCACCAGTTCGAGAATCAAAGACCGATAGCATGGAAAACTGGAACAAGTTATGGCAATCGTGATGGATGGGCAATCGGAGTCTCGCCGAGATGGACAATAGGGGTATGGACTGGGAATTTTGATGGTGCAAGCAATCCAAATCTCACCGGTGCTAGTTGTGCTGGAACATTGCTTTTTAAAGTATTTAATTCTCTTCCGCGTGATGATATAGCTTGGTTTTTACCTCCAGTTAACGGCTTGGATACTGTTCTTATCTGCAGAGAAAGCGGATATCTAGCAGGGCCTTTCTGTGAAGACACCATCGAAGCGCTGTCTTCATACGAAGCTCATGGTACCCTCCCTATATGCCCATATCACAAGAAACTTTTTCTCGACCAATCTGGCAAATATCAGGTTTGTTCTCGGTGCTGGGGAGGCACTGATTATCGAGAAGTAACGCGTATCGTATATCCACCTGAAGTAGCGCAGTTTTTGATTTCGCGAGGCCAGGCTTTTCAGGCGCTTCCAAAACATAATCCCAAATGCCCGGTGCTGGCTGAATCTCGATCGATAAATTTTGTTTATCCTCAAGATGGGGCTTTTTTGCAGGTGCCGCGAGGTATAAGCGGAAAATATGAAAAGGTTATAGTGCGCGCAGCGTGTTCGACGGAGGATATAGAATTATATTGGTATCTCGATGATGTATTCATCGGAGCGACCGATTCGAAACACTCTATGCCAATAGACCTTTCTGCTGGAAACCATCAGTTGAGTCTTATCGACTCGGAAGGCTTTTCTAAAACAATAAAATTCAAGGTTGACAGAAACTGAGGTTAA
>JAGLDC010000004.1 GCA_023145965.1 bacterium
GTTAATATGCTGATAAAACTTAATCCGAAGCAGAAGTAATTAAAATTTCGATTTTTCTTTGTTTTTTGTTTCCATTTTGCGATTAATTATTTATATTTAGGCAATAAAATTTAGGAGGTTTTATGCTTGCTTGGATAATTATTATTGTTGCTATTGCTGTATTTCAGGTAATAAGTGTTTCGTCTTCATTCCCTGAGGTTTATACATATATCTCAACGCTTTTACTTTTTCTGGCTGCCCTTGGGTTTTTGTATCGTGTGAATATGATGAAAAGGACCATTGTGCGTAAACGCAAAGATCATAAGCTTCTCGGTCAGATACTCAGACAAGCCGGTCTCTGTTCTGCAGACAAGATACTCGAAGCGCTAAATTCCCAAAGTTCAGGCGATAGAAGACATCTCGGTGAGATTTTAACTGAAATGGGCGCGATTACTTCTGAGCAATTGGAAAATGCGCTTAAAGTTCAGGCTGAAAAAAGCTAAACCTCGCGCCGGTTTGACCTGAAAGAAAATCTAACATTCATGCTTTTCGGAGCAATAGATCTAATATAACCTGTGCTTAAAAGTTTTAATACCTTTTCACTGGGTGAGCCGGTTACTTGGATTTGGACCACTGAGTTTTCGTCTATAGCGTCTATTTCTTTTCTCAGAAAGAAAGAAATTTTTTCGGGAGATTTTCCTCCATCCAGATTTATAATGACCATTGGTCTCGAAGGCAAACGGACAAAATCGAGTGTTAATTTCGAGTCGGGATGGATAGTTATCTCGTAGAAGCCCTTTTCCTCATCTATCTCAGCGAAGGATGTTCGCTCTATTGAGCCGGAATATAAGACCATCGGGGCGTTTACATCGAATTTGAGAACCTGCTTTCGATGGATATGACCGCTTAAAATCAGATTAACCTTAGGAAGAGCCTTTGGTGGGATGGAATCCGGCCTTCATCGGAATGTAAAATTCTTCGGGCCTACTGTTGTTCCCTCAACAATTTGGTGCATGCATAGAATTTTGTAGTTCGCTTTAGTTTCGAAGAGACCCGTTTGGCGGATAGTGTTTATGAAATTCTCGCGAATATTTTTAGTATAAGGAAATCCTCCGAGTGCTATATGGGATTTACCCTTATGAAAAACGAAGGTCTGCGGGAAATCGAAGATATTTATTCCGGGGTGTTCCGCGATAAGTCTGTATGGTATTGCTCCGCGCTCGTGGTTGCCGGGGACGAGGTAAACCGGAATCTCGCAGTCTGCGAGATCAAAAAGCGGTTCGAACGCCTTCATTACGAGGTTTGTGGAGATTTTACTGCGGTAAAAAAGATCTCCGCCATGCACAATGAAATCGAGCCCACGATTTTTGGCATATTTGAGGATGGAAATGTAATTCGCAAAAAAATCGGCATCACGGCGTCGCCGTTCGATTCGCGGTCTCGATACGGAATCAAAGCCGATATGAGAATCTGCAAAAAAAGCGAATTTTACAATTTGCCTAGGAGGCATATTTTCTCAATATCTTAAATACGAAAGTCGGTATAGCCTAGGGTAATGGTCCTCTGCCATAAATCTGCCCGATTATTATCGATATTCCCACGGCTTCTCCGAGGTGCTCCCGATGACAGGAATTTCTGTTACGCGATGGCCCGCGAGGTCGAAGACTTCCATTTTAATATTAGCGGGCAACCGGCCGGTCGTCCCTAACATGCAATCTCATTTTAGATAGACCACTCGCTTAGTAATCGTGCGCCCCTCCGGTCGTTGAGCGGAGTCGAAACGCGCTCTCACCAGATAAACCCCTGATCCGACGGATTCATCGGGTGTCCATGTGTATTCGCCCGCGCTGTCATTTCGACCCGAAGGGGAGAAATCTCCTTCTATTAGCGTTGAGATTGCTTCGTTGCTTGCGCTTTTCGCAATGACGTATACGCGACGTCCCGCGAGGTCGAAGACCTCCACGCGTAGGGGCAATTCATGAATTGCCCCTACGGGCGCGTCGAGGGAAATTCGCACCGCAGAATTGAACGGGTTCGGATAGGTGGAAAGGTTAAAAGACATTGGAAAGGCATTCTTTTCCTCGATGCCCACGGGGCTGAATTCGAAATCGCCGCAGATGTAATTAAGCCGGTCGAAAACAACATACCCAATCGAATCTGGCGCGCGGAATCGTTCCCATTGGAATCGCGAGGTTGGCGTAAAGATCACCGCTATACTCGAATCGTGGGTGACCAATTCCAGCGGAAGCGGCGTGGTAAAGAGCGTGCACGAGGGCGAAACTTGTGTCTGACGAAGATTAACATCGACAAACCAACCGGTCAAGTCGTGCCCGATGCGCTCATCGTAAAGGAATTTCGGATATCCCTGTCCATAAATCCATTGCTCGAAGAAGTCGTTCCAGTCGAGCGAGGTGAAATCCTCGAGGGCAAATTTGAGCGAGTCCGTGACGACAGTCTCGAACTTGAAGCGGGCGAAATAATATCGCAGGAAGGCAAAGAAGTCGTCGTCGCCGAGTTGCCATCGGAGCATGTGCCACCAGCACGCTCCCTTGTTATAAGGTATAGGCGAGAGGAAGCTCGCTGGGTCGAATATCGGAAAATCGGCATTAGTGCGTGTCCAGTTTTTGTAATAGCTTTCTTCGTTGTTCATGTAGGTTCGCGCGGCAGAAGCGCCGCTTGTGTGCGCCACCCAGAGCACCTCGGAATAGACAGCAATTCCCTCGTTGAGCCAGAAATCCGCCCAGTCTGCAATGCCGATACAATCGCCGAACCACTGGTGTGCAAGCTCGTGCGCGATAATCTCCTCGTAGGTGCGTGTGCCGGTAATCAAAAGGTCACCGATCTGCGGAAGCATTTGGTGCTCCATGCCTCCGCCACCGCCCCAGACATCCATCGGCACCGCGACACAACCGACCCTCGGGAAAGGATAATCCCCGAAAAGCGAGTCCCATAGGGCTATCATCTCGGGGATGCGCCCGAAGTCATATTGGGTTTGGGTAAGGCGCGAGGGATAAGCGTAAGAGCGCACTTCGAGTGTGTCCAGTGTGGTGTCAACGATTTCGGCGTAATTTCCTGCGGCGAAGCTTATGTTGTATGTGCAAACGGGCTGGTCATAGCGGAAGCGCCATTCAGTGAAGCCTGTATAAATCGAAGACGGGACGGTGTCCTGCAGAGCGCCACCGGCGGCGACGATCATTCCTTCTGGTGCAATGATTTTCATTGTGGCGGTCGCTCTGTCGCCCGGGTGATCGACACAGGGGAAAGCGTAGCGCGCGAGTGATGGCCAGAAGAGGGTGTAAATCCAGTATTGCCCACCACCAGGTTCGCGGTAACAACCAGTGCCGTAAGGTGTTACAACGCCGGTAATAGCTATTCTCACCGTGTCATCGATGGGCAGTTCACCGGTCTCGACTGCGAAGACGCTGTCTTCGTAGTGCCCGGAGATAGTAAGCCAGAGCTCGGAGTCATTATCGTAAAGGAAAACCGGTGGGCAGTAGGGAAAATCCATGCCCTCCAGGTCGAAATAATAGACAGTATCGCGGTCGGAAAGATTGATAAACTCTATCTCTGTGCTCCAGCGGAAAGTGCTGTCGCCCTCCATGAGAACGAACTCTATGCTGTAATCAAGAACATCGATCTGATGGAGATTATACGCTGTCGATGGTTCTGGCGTGTCGGTGATCGCGAAAAAATCGAGCGGCGCAGCTAAAAGAGAGACGGTTAATAGAAGAAAAACAGCTATTCTCATTCTGAACTCCATAATTTGGTTTTATTTTTGAATATTATATTTATATTGACTTTAGTCAAGAGAAATAGACCCTTTCAACGACTGGAGAAGCGATGTTTAGAAGTGTAATTTTATTAAGCGTGATCCTTGTTATTGGTGCTATCGCTCAGGTTCCTATGCTTACCGGAGGGGATTACCTCGGAGAGACGCCGATTTACGATATTCCCAGCGATATGACCTTCGAGGACTACCGCGATGCCAACCGTCGTATCTCGGTAGGGCTTATGCTGATGTCCGTTCCGGTGCCGGGAATGCTGCATTTTTACGCCGACGATGATCGTGAGGGCTGGTTCTGTGTGGGCGCGGCGGGATTGGGTCTCACGAGTATAGCTATCGGTGCCATGCTTCACGGCGACGAGCAGTGGCCGGAAAGCGACTTCGACGTCATTACCATCGACGGCAATCGCTACGAGAAGATCCCTAAGTTACTCAACGAAGATAAAATCGAGTATAAACTCAACCGCATCGAACAAACAAAAGAGATGGAAACCGGTGGCGCGATACTTATCAGCCTCGGCGCAGTATTGGTTGTCGGGCAGGTCATATACGATTGGATCGATGGCATTTCGACCATCGAATACAAGCGCGATGCAGTGCGCTACAAATACGGCATCGGCGGATACGGCGCATCGCTAGAGCCTCATTTTGATAATGGAGTTGGCCTTACGATGACGCTAGAATGAGGTTATTATCTCTCATAAAGGCGTTTCTGCTTATATCACTGAGTGTGTTGCCGTTCGACAGATCGGTTTTCGCCGAGTTGGGCGGGTTCGAGTGCGCGCGCGTCGGCTTATCGGCGGTTGCTGAAGACAGGGCTTCCGGCTTCAGTTGCTTAGAGATCCGTCAAAGGTTCTCAATCGGGGGGACTTGCATGCTTCGCGAATACGACGACGGCTTCGGCTGGTATTATTCCGGCGTGGCTTATGCTACTGCTGGAAGATTGGACCTAGTCGGTGGCGCTTTAGGGCTTGATATACTAGCGGGTCTTCATTACAGCAGACTCGAAGGTGGTTATCTTTTCTCCGATTTTGTTATCGGAGCGCAATTCGACTCGGATTGCACTTTTTGGCTCGAAAGAGACTATATCGGTTTGAGTGGTGCGTTGGGTGTAGGTAATGGCTTCACTGTTGCGTGGGCCGAAATAGAAACAAAACCGCTGGAAAAACTGTCTTTCGGTGCCGGAATACACTATGATGGTGAATTGTATAACTGGAGCGAACCCCTGCCTTTTCAAGATACTTCATCCTGGCCGGACAGGTGGAATGGTGGAGTGAATTATTATCTCTTTGTCGGTTATAAAATCGAAATGTGATTTTTGTTGAATTAAATGCCTATTAATCAACGCGCATAGTCGGGTCGAGTGGTTCGCTTGGCCTATCTTGTTCAGGGGGCATAATATTGATGAACTCATCGATATTCCATCGGCGCTTGATATATTTTTTTGCTACAGCTATAAACATCATCCTTGTTGGTGGAAGTAAAAGAAGAATCCCGCAGAAATCGGTGATTACCCCTGGAGTTAAAAGGAAAGCTCCGCCAACAATTATCGCTATTCCCTCGATGATAGTATTCCCTGGAAATCGCCCCTGAGAAATCTCTTTTTTAAATTTAGAGATAGTCTCCAACCCTTGCCATTTGAGCAAAAGGCTACCGGTTATTCCCGTAATTAGGACAATGCCTATAGTTGGCCAAACCCCGATATAGCGGCCTATTTCAATTAGCAGGGCTAATTCCGCAATCGGCACCAAGGTAAATGCTAATAGCAACTTTAAAAACATAGTTTAATATTAAGTGCCAAAAACTAGAATCCTAGTATTATATTTAGAACACCGGAAAGGTTCGACGCCTCGAGTTTATCAATAGCTTTATTTTAGTTTCTTTAAATTTTTTGCTCTCGAAATCGAGCCATCGCCGAATCTAGTATTTATCTCGTCTAGCGCCTGCTCGAGTTTCTCGATCTTCGCCTTTTTTTCGCGGTCGAAGAGGCCAAGTTGCTCGCCTTCGCAATCAATAATTCCGCTTATTCTAATACCGATAAGGCGAATTGACCCTTCGAGTTCGGGGGTTGCAAGGCGCAGGGCCTCAGAGTATATTTCCTCGGAGTTCCTAATTACATAAGGTAATGTGTTGCCTCGATTAACCGTGGTGAAATCCGAGTGGCGCACCTTGACCGTAATCGTTCTGCCATTTATTCCAGCTTTGCGCATACGGACAGCCAGCCTGTCCGCAAGAGATCTAAGCGTAGCTACCTTTGGTTCCAACCTAACAACATCTTCTCTATAGGTTCTCTCTATGGAAATGCCACGGCGTTTATGATCTCCTGAAAAATCGCGATCGTCAATACCCAAGGCTAATTGCCTTAAATGTGCCGCAAAATTCCCGAAGCGCTTGATGAGCGCGCTTTCATCTACCTCTATCAAGTCTTTAATTGTATTGATACCAGCCGAGACCATTTGCTTTTCAGTCGCAGGACCGATACCCCACATTCTTTTAATAGGTAATGGATCGAGGAACTCGCGTATAGACTCGGGTTTTATAATTATGAAACCATCGGGTTTGCTAACACCGCAGGCCAGCTTGGCGAGGAATTTATTCGGTGCGATTCCAACCGATGCGATTACACCCGTCTTGGCCAATATCCGTTTTTTAACTTCTTTGCCCACGGATTCCAAGGGGCCATGTAGCCTCTCAGTTCCAGTCAAATCGACGAATGCCTCGTCGATAGAAATCGGTTCGACCGAAGGGCTGAAGTCACCTAGTATTTTGAAGACTGCACTGGAGATCTCTTTATATCGATGGAATCGCGGTTGAAGGAATATACCGTTTGGGCAAGCACGGAAAGCTTGTGTTATTGGCATCGCCGAATGAATGCCATATTCACGAGCTTCATAACTCGCGGTGCTCACAACTCCTCGCCCTTGCGCCGGATCGGCGCCGACTATAACCGGTTTTCCTCTGAATTCAGAGTGATCTAGTTGCTCCACAGACGCGTAAAACGCATCCATGTCAACATGCATTACTACTCGGTGCAAAACTTGAATATTCTTTCGGGAAGCCATTTTCGGTTTTTTGAGGTTGCCTCTATCAGCTTGCAATCGGAGCGTTGCTTTATGCTATCAGCAAAAGGATTATTACTTTGCATTATAGCTGCTACAACCGTATGATCAGTATCGAGGGCGAGAAGCAGCGCATCACGGAATCTATCCGATCTTAATTCCATCTTGCCTATTTCGTCCACAATGAGTATTTTGTTTTCGATAGTTTTGAGCGCTGGGATAGCAATTCTTTCGAATGAGTCTAGATCGACGCCATAGCGCCCGATGTGGAATTTGCTCGGGAGACCTGCTCTTGCTAGAATTCCGGTGTGACCGTCGAAAGTTTGTATATCGAAGCCGATGCGAGTATTCTCTTCACGAACTTCGATGGTTAGAAAACCTATAGCGCTGTCGCCGAGAAGAGCGGCCAGTTCTTCGAGGATGGTGGTTTTGCCCACGCCTGGAGAACCTGTTATTAAATAGTTCATGTTATAAATATGGTTTATTAATTTCGTGTTGTCAAGACCTTTAAAAATACTATTGTTGTTAGTTCTTCCGTGGTGTTTATTCGCATGGAGTTACGGAGATGTTGTCTTCAATGAATTAATGTGGATGGGCACGACGTTATCTCCCTATGATGAGTTTTTAGAGCTTCGCAACATGACCTCATCTGTAATAGACTTTTCACATACTCCATGGTGTATCTACCGCCAGGATGAGCTTATGCTTATAATTGACGACGGAATCCTGCCAGCGAACGGTCTTTTTATTATATGCCGACGCAATGGAGGTGAAAGTAGAATAACTGCGGCCAGGGATTTCGTTTCCAACGCAATGGTTCTTACTAACAGCAACACGCATTATTCGCTTTATGCAGGCATGGGAAGCACTTCTCCGCTTATGGATGTTGCCGATGACGGCGATGGCCCACCAATGTCCGGACGGTTCATTATGGCAGATAACATCCGTTGGGCGATGGAACGAAATGACATTCCCGGCGAGGGCGACGATCCTACTAGCTGGCATCCGGCGTGTCTCTCAATAGGTTTCATCGCAGGGGCTCGCGAGCGTGGAACCCCCGGTGCACCGAATTATAAAAATTTACCACCTCCAGAACCTTCGCTTTCAATATCGCCCGATTTCCTAGCCGACGATTCTACAATTTGCGCCTTGGCTATCGGTGTCGATGACCTGGATTCCATTCCCGGGAAGTTAAATACCATATTCGATTGGTTCGAAGAGGGTGCACCTCTTATCACAGAAATAGATTCCATATACCCTTTTGTTTCCTCAATTCCAGAGAGCCTAACAAAACCGGGATTCACTTATTCTGTAAGTGTCTATATTTTCGACGGCACAGACTCTACAGGACCGATAGAAATTGATTCGATACAGGTTCACTTTGAAAAAGGCGATCTTATTATTAGCGAACTCGCCTGGGCGGGAAGCATGACCTCGCCCGAGGACGAATGGATGGAGATTTTTAACAATTCCAGTAAACCGGTCGATTTTTTGCAGACCCCGATTATGGTTGCAACCGGCTCGCCAGCATTGCCGGAATCGGTGTTCACATTCGATAATGGCGTTCTTGCGCCTTCGGACTATTGGTTGATTGCTAATTTTTCAAATACAAACCCGCACTCTGTCCTCGATGTCCTGCCCGACATGGTGGACGAGCGAATTGAATTCGACGATGATAGCCTTTATGTAGCATTGATTGATTTCCCCGAAAGCGAAGGTTACTCTATAGACGAAGCAGGCAATGGTATTGAGCCGTTTGCTGGAGCAAGTCAATCATCGGATTCGCTGAAATACTCGATGGCGCGTAGTGATTTCGATCTCGATGGCAATCTACCTTCGAGCTGGCATACCTCGGAGGTTTCGATAGGTTTTAAAGCGAACCGTCTCGAGCGAGGTTCACCGGGAAGCCCAAATCTTCGTAATTTTCCGCCGGTGCTGGAATGGCTTGGGATTGGCGGTTATGCAATAGATGGCATCGAGCCACACTTCGGAACAATGGATACGCTATTTGTATGGCGGGTTCGTTATACCGATCTTGACGATTCTCCGCCCGAGTGGGTCGATATGCTTTTAGACATCGATTGCGATGGCGATTTCGACTTGCCGCATGAACGGACGCGCATGTATCGCAATGACCTTACTGACACCATCTATTCAGATGGTGCAATTTACAAGGCCTGGCAGCTAGGTCTTCCACCGGCACCGTCGTGTTGTGGTTATACATTTAGAGCAAGTGATGGCTTGGTTTTGTGCGCATTGGGGATGCCGATGCTTTCAGGGCCTGAGGTTTCACCGACCATGCGAATTTATATATTAGGCCCAATATGGCGCCCCGATCCAGCGTTTGCTGGAGAAGTCATATCCACGAGTTCTGGGCAGATGCCTTTTATATTCAATACCGGGGATACGCCATTCGAGATCGGCCTTAAGATAGTCGATGAGGATATATACTCTCACAGCTCTGATACATTCAGCTTTTCCGCTGGCGGATGGGCTTTTACCAGCGAAATTGATTCTGCCGGTATCAACGAATACCGCTTATCCGCAGTATTTATTCATTCTATCGAGGCGCCGGACACGTCGGCATTCAACGAGGATTCCGAGGATTTACTAACAGACTCTATCAAATGGTTCGATAGCGATACTCTCGGTTGTCCCGCGTGCTCTCTCGATACCATTTTCCAGCCCGGCGCAAGATGGAGACTTGCATTTCGCCTCGACCTTCCGCCCGAGGCTTATGGGTTTTACGCATACTGGGAACATCGAATTGCGATAAGGGTATTCCTTCGCGAACCATTACCATGACAAAAAGCCGTCTATACTATTACACTGAAGGCTAGCACCGTAGTATTGTCATAAACACATATGGAGTTGATTATATCGTGTAAGCCCAAAAGAAGGCTACTGTGGCTTAGTATCATCTTCAGTTGGTTAGGCAATAATAAGATTACTTCGATTATTATTTAGATCATGTGGCACACATAACAACAAATGATAAATTCGCTGTAAAAGCATATATTTCAGGTGGTTACAAGAAATCAGAACGAATAAACACGCAAGCCTCCAATGCTATATTATCTCCATTAATAAAAAAACCACTGGATAACCTGAGCCAATAAAGGAAATAAACGCAATAACGCGTCTCAAATATGCTGAAACATATATGTAATCCGCCTTCGCGTTAAACAGGGTAAGCGCTATGTTATTCTTGTTTTATATATAGATTTGAGGGGGGTTAAGTCTCCCCCCCTCATATGTGGACTATCCCGGGTTACATACCATACATCTCGATTATTTCTTTTTTGCCTTTTCCGAGAATGTTGTATTTCTTGCCTACTTCAGTGAAAGCGGCGAGCGCCTTTTCGAGGTGATGTCGTTCGTGTCCTGCCGATATCTGCGTGCGAATTCTAGCCTTGCTCTGTGGAACAACCGGAAAGAAGAACCCGATAGCGTAGATTCCCATTTGATATAGATCGTTGGAAATATCCTGGCTGAGTTTCGCGTTGTAAAGCATAATCGGGACGATAGGCGTTTCGCCATTGACGAGATCGAATCCGGCTTCTTCGAGGCCTTTGCGCCAAAACCCAGTATTCGCTTCGAGTTTGTCTCTTCGCTCTGTCGAGGACATAACGAGGTCCATAACTTCATTTGCAGCGGTGACAATTACCGGCGGAAGTGCGTTCGAGAAAAGATATGGCCTCGCTTTTTGTCTGCACATCTCGACGATTTCCTTCCTTCCGGAAACGCAACCACCGGAAGCGCCGCCCAAAGCTTTGCCGAGCGTAGTAGTGATAATATCGATACGTCCGAGGACGCCTTTAAGCTCGTGGGTTCCCTTGCCGTGTTTTCCGAGGAATCCGGTAGAATGGGAATCATCGACGAAGACCATTGCGTCGTATTTTTCGGCGAGGTCGCAAATTTCGTCCAATTTCGCAGTGTCGCCGTCCATGGAAAAAACGCCGTCGGTGACGATGCATCGGAAGCGTTTGTCCTGATATGTCTGAAGCTTCTTTTCGAGGTGGCTCATATTCGAGTGCTTGAAACTCTCGTTAAGCGCACTGCAAAGCCTCATCCCATCGATAATCGAGGCATGAACGAGCCTATCGGCGATGAGAACATCCTCATCGGTAAAAATGGACTCGAAAATACCGGCGTTCGCGTCCATACAACTCGCAAAGAGAATCGTATCCTCGGTTTCGAGGAATTTTGTAATCTTCCCTTCGAGTTCGCGATGGATATCCTGGGTACCGCAAATAAATCGAACGGAACTCATTCCATAGCCGCGCGAATCAAGCCCCTCGTGAGCGGCCTTCACAACATCGGGATGATTTGCGAGACCGAGATAGTTGTTGGCGCACATATTGATTACATTTTGTTTTGGCGCCCCCGCTGGGTATTCGACGACTATGTCGGCATCCTGCGGACTACAAATAAAGCGTTCTTCTTTAAAAAGACCATTTTCTTTAATCTGATTTAAAACGCCTTTGTAATAATCACCCGTCTTTTGAGAATAAGCCATGACTCCCCTTTTTTAAAGAATTTATTTTACTTTTTGTTAATTTTTTTATGAAAAACCCCGAGAATATGCAACCTCAGAGACGGCACTATTTGCTTCAGGGGTTTAAATAAGATGTTTCCCCTTGGAGAAGGGATATATGTTATGCTATCTCGAACGAAATCGTAAAATGCGAGTAGCTTCGACAGGCTCTCGCCCGAATATTCCCTTATATGGACATCCCATGCTGATGGAGGATAGACGCGATTTGGGTCTTTACCAAAAAGCATCTCGATTCTCTTCCTGAGCATCGCGACGTTTGGAACTGTAACGATCAACCTTCCATCTGGTTTCAAAACCCGATATATCTCTGCTAAAATAATATTGTGGTGCGCTAAATGTTCGAAAATTTCTGTGGCTAACACGCAATCGAAAACCTCATCGTCAAAAGGGAGCGTTTCCGTTTCAAGATCGATCTTGAAACCTTCGAAACCATTTTTTCTACATTCATCGAGATTGCTTTTCGACATATCTGTAGCAACGAACCTCTCGACTTTGGGCAACCTCTCAGCGATCAAGCTCAACAACTCACCCTGGCGCGAACCGAGATCGAGTACGGACTCGACGGGAAACCGTTTCATAGCGGAAAGAATCGCTTCGGTCCGCCGAAAGAGATTGGTGGCTATATTGTAATCCATCCTGCTTTTCCAAATACTATAATCTATACTAATCCGAAAACTCTTTCGAGCTTGATTGTGAAAAGTATTCCGGTATCCGGTTTTTCGAGGTCGCCGACAACTTCGGTTATCGAATCCACAGCCCTATCGAGAACCTCTTCCGAGCGAATAACCGCAAACAAGGTTTTATTGGTGTAATTTCCTTTGCGGAGCTTCTCTTTAATAAGATTCCCCACCGGCGACGTTCGACCATACTGAACGAGCAATCTTCCCATACCGACGGAATTAAGCACTGTCGTCCCTTTAACACCGGTTTTGTAGAGTTTTTCGAGAATTTCAGGAAGAAGAGAGTTTTGTTCGAGCACGAAGATCATTAGATACATTTTATCTCCATTTATTCAAATTTAATAAATAAAAAATATTCAATTCCACCTGAAAATCAATAACCCTTTTCAGAAATCGGGCTTCCTTTCTTTAAAAAATACTGTAGTTTGTTTGATTAAAACCCAGTGTATCTAGCCTTTGATCTCTCGCACAATCCGTGCAATTCTTTTTACTGTGTCAAACGCCTCCGGAGATGCCTTATCGTCGGAAATAGTTATCTTGTATTTCCTCTCCAAGAACGTTTTCAGGCTGACCATCGAAAAGCTATCGACTATGCCAGCAGAGATAAGCGGCGAGTCAACACCGATTTCTTCTTCGTCTTCCTCCTCGATATATTCATCGATAACATATTCGAGAATAGCTTTTTCCATTTCATCCATTTTTTTCTCCATTCTATTTATCGTCAACATTTATTTAATCGTCTTCGAGGGTCGAGGTATCCCCGACCTCTTCACCCCATTCTTTGGCCTTTAGCAATCGACGCATTATCTTGCCGCTACGGGTTTTAGGAAGTTTGTCCATGAACTCGATTTCCTGTGGCATGGCAAGTGGCGAAAGCCTTTTGCGGATAAAATTCATTATCGAAAGTTCGAGATCATCTGAAGGAGCGTAACCGGGTTTCAGCGCAACGAAAGTTTTCACAACTTCCATATTTACCGGATCGGGTTTGCCGATTGCGGCGGCCTCCGCAACGGCCTCATGTTCGAGAAGCGCGGACTCTATCTCGAAAGGCCCCACGAGGTGTCCGCCGGTGTTGATAACATCGTCATCGCGGCCGACAAACCAGAAATAACCGTCCTTGTCGATGCTCGATCGATCACCGGTGATATACCATCCGTTGATAAATTTTTTATTGTAAACCTCTGGATTTTTCCAATATTCGCGCATCATCGATGGCCAACCAGGTTTAAGGGCAATAAGCCCGACTTTATTCGGCTCTTTAATGACCTCGTAGGTTTTCAGGTCCAGGACAACGGCGGTGATTCCCGGAAAGGCTTTTCCCATTGAACCGGGACGGATCTCCATGCCGGGGAAATTGGTAATGACCATAGCGCCGGTTTCGGTTTGCCAATATGTATCGAGGAATGGCCTACCAAATGCCTCTTGACCCCACAGAACGCCCTCGGGATTAAGCGGTTCGCCCACGCTACACATATGCCTGAGCTTAGGATATTTGAACTGCTTAACAAGTTCAGTCCCCTCTTTCATGAGCAATCGAATAGCTGTTGGAGCTGAATACCAAACAGAAACATTATAGTCTTGCAATATTCGATACCATTTTGCCGCCCCAAAACCACCATCATAAACAACCTGAGTAACACCGAGGCTCCACGGGCCGATGATTCCGTAACTCGTGCCGGTCACCCAACCGGGATCGGCAGTACACCAGTAAATATCGTCGTCGCGAAGGTCGAGAACCCATTTCGTAGTGATGTGTTGACAGATGATGCTCGAATGAACATGAAGCGCCCCCTTGGGTTGGCCGGTTGTCCCCGATGTATAATGCAGAACCGAGGGCGACTCTGGGCCGGTCTTACACAGATCTATCTTATCTACTTTATTTGTCTCTTTCAAGATGAAGAACATTTCTCGTTCTTCAAGTTTAGGGGTTTTGTCATCTACCACAACGATGTGTTTTAGCGCCGGAAGTTGATCCTTAATTCGCCGGACCTTGCGGAAATGTTTTTTTGTTGTCAATATAACCGATGATGAAGCGTTGTCCATCCGCGTGAAAAGAGCCTCTTCGCCAAATGCGGAGAAAAGAGGTTGGGCTATTGCGCCAATCTTCAATATCCCCAGAAAAGAGAAATATAGGTCTGGGATCTTGTCCATAAAAAGGCACACACGATCCCCTTCTTTAACTCCAATCGAACGGAGGAAAGAGGCGTAGGTATTGGAATTAAGGCGAAGTTCGTCGAAAGTATATTTCTCGACTTCGCCTTTAAAGCCTTCCCAGATAAGAGCAATTTTATTGCTTTTCCCCTGTTCGCAGATACGGTCAGAGCAATACCATCCAATATTAACTGAGTCTTCGGTGTAGCCCAGTATTTGTTTAGCATGCTCCCATGAAAAGTCCTTATAGGTTTGTTCATAATCGACAAGATTCGGCATTGTGTCTCCTTATACTTTTTCGTTCTGCCATTAATCTTATTCAATTTAATAATAGAGACATACATACACAAGAATTTTTCTTCTTTAAATTAGATTTTATTGATTTATGTCGTGTATTATAAGCCAGCAGAAATTAACAATAGAGTTGAATATATGGTGTAAAAGTAGCTCATACTATTAATTGGCAATGGAATAGATGTCACCATCACTTAGCTGAGAAAGCAAGCAAAAATCGGTCATTTTATCGAGTTCGTTAGGCGAGAGTAGATAATTTCGATTCGCCTTTCCAAACCAGATAAGTATGGATGGCTCATTTAAAAATCTGTTTTCAGAATTTTTTTCTTCTCGGAGAAGACTTTGCTTTGCATCGATTCCACCTATAATATACAATGCTTCTGGTGAATTAGAGTAGATGTTCAGCTCAGGATTTAATAAAACTATCTTCTGTGTTTCAGCAATTAGTTCGCTGTTTTTCCATGAATTATGAGAATAGCCTAAGCCTTCATTGAAAGCCCTATCGATGTATAGGATTGTGCTATCGATACCGGAGAAATATAAAATCCAGAGAAAAAGCGCTAAAACAACAATATGATTCGAGTATTTCCCCAATCGCGCTTTTTTCAAAATAGACTTGGCTGAAGAGTAAAACAATTTCAGTGTTAAAATAAAAAGCGGTATGAATATCGGGGACATAAGTCTGGTGTTAATTTTATCATAAGCCGTTGTGGTAGAGGATAATATAAGCATGAAAGAATAGAAAATTAGAAATAGAATAAGTGGAGATGATTGCAATATGGCATTTTTAAAGTCCCTAGATTTATCCCGTATGCCGAAACCAATAATACAACCGAGAAAAATGCTTATCAAAAAAAGTGGGGGGGTTGATACCAAAAACGAAGTCGATAAATGCCATGAAAGAAAGGTGTTTATGAAATATTCACAGTTTTGAGTTAGGCTGTAAACCGAAGGCATTCGAGGACCGAATGGAGTTCCAGAAATCGAGTAGTTTCTGATTACCCATATGAACAATGGTAGTGAAGATAGAACCGAAAACATCGCGCATTTCCATATCCTTTTTAACCATGCATCCTTCGAAAACACAAGGATAATAGCGATTCCGCACGGCACCAAAACTATGCCTATATATCGCGTCATCGAGGCCAACGCCGAAAATAAAGCAAGAAGCAACACCGTTTTGTTGTTTCTCTTTAATCTGAACTTATCACACAAATTTAAAAAGAACAAAACGAATACCACAAAAAGCGGCTCACTCCAGGCCATAAAGGATATTTTTATCAGGGGTATAGCAGTGATAAGATAAACAATTCCGAAGATGGAGATGATTCGATTATCTCCGACGCTTCGATATAACATCATTCCGCCAAGAATTATAATGATTGCGAACAAAAGGGCGTTGAGCAACGAAGTTACATATAATGGGTCAACCCTAAAGGGGCAAGAGAAAATGGCAAGCAGAATCGGATAAATAGGTGGTT
>JAGLDC010000005.1 GCA_023145965.1 bacterium
CGAAAAGAGGAATCAGGTTCCCGAATATCGAGATACTAAAGAGATAATTCTACGCAAAACGGCTTCTTTATTAAGTGGATTGACGACAAAAAAAATCGCCTCTTTAAAGAGAGCCGGGAAAGAGGGGTTATTTTTAACGAAGGACGCACGAAAAACAGAAGAGATCGAATCCGGGATTGTCGCATTGACCGTTACCTCACCGCCGTTTTTAGATATCGTGCAATACGCGAAGGACAATTGGCTACGGTGTTGGTTCAACGATATCGATAACGAAGAGATTTCTGGAAAGATCACTGTTACGAGGGATATAAGCGAATGGTCTTCGATTATGGGTGGCGTTTTTGAAGAGCTTTTTCGCATTACAAAAAAGGGTGGATGGGTCGCATTCGAGGTTGGCGAACTGAGAAAAGGCAAGATAAAACTCGAAGAATATGTCGTCCCGCTTGGCGAAAAAGCCGGTTTTGAATGCAAATCCGTAATTATCAATGAGCAGAACTTCACAAAAACATCGAATATATGGGGAGTCAGCAACAACAGCGGCGGTACGAATACAAATAGGATAGTGCTTTTCCAGAAAGTGCAGACATGAATAAAGATTATGTGAAAAAACTTGAAGCGGTAATAGCAAAAATGTTAGAACCTTATAAGGACGTGCCATTCGACGTAATTATAAAAGGCCTTTGCGGTTTTAATGTTATTCCTTTCGATCTCGACGACGAAAAGGATAAAAAACTTCTATCTACTTTAAAAAAAGTCGCAAAAAAGGTCTGCAAAGATGTAAATAGCAAACCGATTTTGCGAAAAAGACCAAACGAAGCCGGCAACGACATCGAACTTTATGTAAAGCGGGTTCTCGAAGATTTTGGGTTGAAAGCCGAAATACCTACCGGAAGAAGCGGAAAGAAGAAATCGACCGGTTATCCCGATATAATTTTCTTCGACGAGTCCGGTAGACCAAATTATCTCGAATGTAAAACATTTAATGACAAGAGCCTGGACACAAGTTTTCGTTCTTTCTACCTTTCGCCCTCAGACGATTTTAAAGTAACGACTGATGCCCATCATTTAGTGATTTCGTTCGAGATATATGTCGCAGGACGTTCGAAAGAGAAAAATATTTACAAAACGAGAGGATGGAAAATCCTTTCCATCGAGAATTTATTATGCGACGTCAAACATGAGTTTAACTCCGACAATAAAAGACTTTATTCGGAAAAGCTAATTCTTACCGAAGGAACGGTCTGATATGGGTGGTTTACATAATGATATTTGCGAAGCAATAAAACAACTGGACGAAAGGGATTTAGAACCGTGGAAAAACAGTTTTTAAGAGGCGAAATGAGACAAAAAAGCCTTCGGAATGGCATTCTTCTTCTTGAAAATCGCATTCCGTCAGTTAAAAATGCCATTCGTCCGGTTCAAAACGACATTTCTGTTCTTTGGAACGGCATTCCGTTTCTTAAAAATCGTGTTCCGTCAGTTAAATATGTCATTCGCCGGATTGGAAATCCCGTTTTTCACATAACAAATCAAATTCTGTCAAATAAAATTCCCATTAGGAGGTAGGATGACAAAAAAATTGACACTCGCGATAGCGATTATCGCACTTTGCACTGTCGCAGCGGCGTTTGCGCAGGTTCCAGCGGCAACCGCCGCGCAATCGACGGCGTCGAGATAGTGGAGTGAACAGTAAAACTAATGGATAAAACAACACATAAAATTGTTATTGGCGATTCCCGCGATATGGCCGGGATCGACGTAATAAGTTATATTAAAAACGAAAAAGTTTACGACAGATTTACATTCGATTTCTTTCTTAAGACCTTGTTATCATTAGACTTTGATCACGAAGAAGCAAAGAATATTATCCTTAATAATTGCCTTCTCAGCACATTAGTTCTTCAAGAAAGGATTTATAATAATTATTATAAAAAAATATCGGAAAACGAAGAAATGTCTGAAGACCTAAAAGAAGAATTCCGTCGTATTAAGAAAATTCAGAATATTGAAGTTATCGATGAAATTCGCATTGAAATAAAAAGATTATCAAAATAACAAATCGACCCATTAGGAGGTAGGATGACAAAAAAATTGACACTCGCGATAGCGATTATCGCACTTTGCACTGTCGCGGCGGCGTTTGCGCAGGATGCTCCCGTCGAGGCCAAAGCCGGATGGTTCAATTGGGATGCCGGAACACTCGCGCTCATCGGAGTCGGAATCGCGGTCGTGCTGGCAGGTTTCGGATCGGCTATCGGGATCGGGATCGCGGCGAATATGTCTATCGGCGCGATGCACGAGCATCCCGGATTGTTCCCGCAGTTCTTACTTCTGTCGGCGCTTCCGGGAACGCAGGGCATTTACGGATTCGTCGCGGGATTTTTAATTATCCTGTGGACCGGGCTTCTGAACGACCCATCCGCGCTGGCGGCGCTTACGCCGGTGCAGGGATGGCATTTCCTATTCGCGGGAGTGCCTGTCGGGTTGGCCGGATTGGTTTCGGGAATTCATCAGGGCAAGGTTTGTGCATCGGGCGTTGGGCTTGTCGTAAGAGATAAGGCGAATGTCGCCAAGGCTATGACGCTCGCGGCTTTCGTCGAGTTCTACGCCATCCTCGGTCTTCTGGCCAGCGTGTTAATTTTACTCTCCATCAAGTAAAATGGGTATAAATGGAATCATAAATAAAATCTCCGCCGATGCCGACACTCAGATAGCCCAACTCGAGGCCGAAAACAAAAAGGCTATGCAAAAAATAAAGGAAGAAGCGCTTAAAAACGTCGCAGAGATCGAAAAATCGGCGCAAATTCGAGCAACGGAAGAACAACAACGCGCCTTCGATCAGACACTTTCGCGCGAAGAGGCAAAGCTACGAGTCGAATTCCTCCGAGTAAAACAAGAGCTAGTCGTAGAGACTTTCGCAAAGGCGCGCAATAGCCTTCTAGGATTACCAAATGAAGAGCTAAAAAAACGCTATTTAAATCACATCGTGTCTTTCGGCGAAAAAAACGGCAAGATAATCGTCGGCTCTGAAGATAAAGCTCTTCTGGATGAAGACTTCGTGAAATCTGCGGGGGATGCGGTGGGAGGTTCTTTCGACCGCGAGCTTAGCGATAGCTTCAAACACGGTTTTATGCTTATCGCCGGCAAAATCCAATATGACGCGCGTTTCGACGAGCTTTATAATGAGATAAGCGAGAGTAAAACAGACCAAATCGCCTCTATATTGTTCTCAGGGGAGGCTGAATGAGCCTCAATGTGCCCTTAGTGGTCACTCCAGACTCGAGATACTCATATGCAACCGGCGTTGTTCGCGGTAAATGGGAAAAACGCCTCAAGCGTCCCGAATTCGCACGGCTTATCGAGGCTCAACCCGAGGAGCTAGGTAAAACAATTGCCGAACTCGGTTTTCAGGGGGCTGAAACTGATATAGAATTAGCTCTTTCTGAAGAATGGTTCAAGACTATCGCCCTCGTCGAGTCCCTGATCGATGATGCAAAATTGGCTTCACTGGCTAGAATATATACCGATTTTACAAATTTGGCGATTGCAATCAAAGCTGAGGCATTCAATTTCGATTATAAGCCTTATCATCTCCCTGGAGGACTTCTATCCTCCGAAGAAATGGCCGAACTTGTCGCCGATGAACGTTTAGCTCAAAATCAAGCCGAAGAAGAGATTTTACTGGCTATAAAAGAGGCTCGAGATGTCTATGAAAAAACAGACCTTCAGCTTACAATCAACGCCGCAGTCGATTCTCATTTCGCTACGATATTTAAAAAACTCCTTTTTGGCTCTGCTAGAGAATTCCTCATCGAATTAGCGCGTCGCTGGTTAGATTGTAAAAATTTCTCTGCATACCTTCGTTTGAGAGCAGCTAATTTCGATATTGATCTATTCAAACAGTTTTTCGTCGAAGGCGGGCATTTAATAAGAGAAGATTACATGCGATTCGAAGAGGGCGAAATCGATGCAATCCCATCGAGATTGGTGTTCTCAATATATGGCAAGCCCTTCGCCGATGCCGTAGCCGACTCTATTAAAAATGAAAATTTCTCCAAACTCTCGGCGTTTTTCAATAAGCTCCTCGAGGAATTTCTCAGGAACAGTATTTATGTGCCCTTCGGTGTAGAGGTTATTATCGCATATGCCTTCCTGAAACACAGTGAAATACGCGCCGTTAGAGCCATCGCACGCATGAAGTCAGCTAAACTCGGCAAAGACATCATCGCCGAAAGGATTCGCTATGGCGACATATAAAACTGCTATTATCGGCGATATCGCGACTACGCTTCCATTTAAAGCAATGGGCCTCGATACAATAATCGACGACGGTCAAGTCGATTTGACTGAGGCATTCAATAAACTTGTAAATACTAGAGAATACGGCGCAATATTCATCACCGAGGAGTCCGCAGAGAAAATAACAGAGAGTATCGAAAAGGTGCGCTATGAACCACTGCCGTCTGTGATTCTTATCCCAACTGTGCGTGGCTCGCTAGGCAAAGGCAAAAACGCGGTGCGCGAAACTATGAAACGCGCCGCCGGAAGAGACATTATGGGAGATGGATGATGAACAAACTTTATTATGGCGATAAATATAAGATTGGATGTAAATAAATAATAATAAACAAGATTTCTAAATAAACATAAAGCAAGGAGAGCAAGATGCCAAGAGGTGACGGAACAGGACCTGACGGTAAAGGGCCAGGCACGGGTCGCGGCACAGGTCGCGGAATGGGAAGAAACTTTTCCAGAAGCGCTCAAATGAAGGCGATCATCGACGAATCGAAATGCACCGGCTGCAAACTCTGTATCGAAGCTTGCCCATTTGGAGCGATTACAGTAAATAAAACCGCCCGCGTGGACGAAACGAAATGCAATGGCTGCGGTCGATGCGTTCCGGCTTGCCCCGTGACCGCTATCACAATGAGGTGATTGGAAAATATGAAGACATTAAGGATCGCGCTCGGCTCGAACGATAACGTGAATATCGTTCTGGATCACATGGGAGAATCAAAAAACTTCCTTATATACGATCTTTTTGAGGATGGACGGTTCGAATTTGTCGAAAAGAGAGAGAATACATCCGGCGAATCGATTAAACACGGCGATAAGGAAAAAATGCAAAAGGCTATGATGATGTTCGCAGACTCCGATATCGTCATGGCAAGGGAACTCAGCCCAAATTATATTAGGATGAGGGACAACTCCAAATTCCAGCCTGTCTTGACCCATATGGACTCGATCGAGGGTTCTATGGCGGAGATGGGCGCGTCGTTCGATGAGATATGCGGCCTCGTCGAGCGGCGAAAGCGCGGCGAAAGGATGAAGATTATTCCCAAAATCGGGAAAAAAACGCGGTGCGCGAAACTATGAAACGCGCCGCCGGAAGAAACATTATGGGACCGGATTAAAATAGCGGCGATAAAAATTAACACCAAAATTGAAAAATATGCGCCATTAGGAAAAATAGGCTGGCGCGAGGGCCGGGCGACGGCGCGCGATTTGCCATCGCAAATCGCGTGACGGAGCGGTGGCCGGGGGCGGAGCCGTTGCGTCCAGAGGACGTAGCAACGGGCGTGACAGCCGGTCGAGTGACCAATAAACGAAAAAGGATTTTTAAATTTTAAAAGGAGGAAGAATGAAAAAGATGATGTTTGTTGCGATGGCGATAGTTTTCGCCGCCGGAGCACTATCCGCTTATGTGGCAGCGGATTATATGCCGCTCACAGTCGGAAATTATTGGGTTTATTCAGATTCGTCGGAGGTCGGTTTGGACTCATCGAGAACGGATATCGCCGGAACATCGATATGGGAAGGAACACCGTGTTTCATAATGGAGAATATCGATTACGAGTATTCCGAGATCGAAACATCTTTTGTCTACTTCGATTCCGGAAGCTTGTGGATAGTCCAGTATGATTCGGAAGAAGGCGATCATTTCTTGGTTCTCTTCCTTCCGGCGGTTTTCGACATCGGATCGACCTGGGATGTAATATATATGGACACGAGCTGGACAGAAGATCCGTATGAATATTTTTACACTATTCATTCGTCCGCTGTCCTCGAAGCGGTCGAAAATGTGGTTACTCCGGCAGGTTTGTTCATGAACTGCCTGAAAATATCGCAAAGTGGGTATTTCAGAATGACCGTTCTAATGGACGGAACACCGATTTATTCGGATTCTTCGGACCTCGATATCAACTATATCTGGATTGGCGAGGATGCCGGTGTAGTCAAAGATTATACTTTCGACACCGAAGACAGCACCGAGTCTGTATCGCTATTGATACGGTCGAACCTCACCGGTATCGACGAAGCAATTTTGCCATCGGTAAATGCGATAGCCGCGTTCCCAAATCCGTTCAATGCTGCGGTGACTATCGATGTCCCCGAAAACACCGAGGAAATCGAAGTTTACGACGCTATGGGAAAACTCGTCGATACCGTTCCCGTCGATTTCGGACAAGCAAGATGGAATCCATCGAGAGAGACCGCTGCGGGTATGTATTTAGTCAAGGCTAAGTCCGGCGGTCGTTTTGTTTCTAAGAAAATCGTATTTCTAAAATAGGCGTTGGACGCGATCCGATGAAAAATTTATGGCCGATTTCAATAAAATCGCCGATGAAATAAAGGCCGAACTCGAAGCCATAGCCGAGCCGGAATACCGCGAACGCCTTAAAGGCTTTTTCCGCGAGGAAATTAATCCTATCGGCGTGCGAGCGAAGTTCATTCACGAGGTGGCGGCGCGGCAATGGCTAAATATCAAGGCCGAGCCAAAAGACCGAATTTTCGAGCTTTGCGAGGTTCTTTTAAAATATCGAATAGCCGAAATGACTTCCGTGGCACTCGATTTAGCGTGGAAAATCCGCCGAAAATATGAGCCGGACGATTTCGAATTATTCCAGCGGTGGCTCGACGAATATGTCGATAATTGGGGCGCGTGTGACAATATCTGTTGTCGAAATATTGGATATATGATATTCGAAAACCGCGAGCTTATCGGAGCGCTATATAATTGGACGCGCTCCAAAAACCGTTGGCGCAAAAGAGCCTCCGCCGTTTCGTTGATATATTCCAACAAGCGCGGCGAAAATATCGACGAGGCATTCGAGATCGCAAATATTCTCATGGACGACGAAGACGACCTCGTGCGAAAAGGCTATGGATGGATGCTCAAGGTCGTCGGCGAAAAACGCCCGAAGCGCGTGTTCGATTTCGTCACGGCAAGTGTCGCGAGGATGCCGCGTGTCGCGTTCAGATACGCTATCGAAAAATTACCGCCTGAAATGAAAAAAAGGGCGATGAAAATAAAATAAACGGCTGGCGCGAGGGCCGGGCGACGGCGCGAGATTTGCACATTCGCAAATCGAGTGACGGAGTGGATGGGGCGGGGAACCGTTGTCTCCGAAGGACGTAGCAACGGGCGTGACAGCCAAAAACGACTGAAATTAAAAATTTAAGTAAATGGAACGGGACCGAACGGTAAAGGACCCGCCAGTAACCGTGGAATGTGTATGAGAAAATCGCCTCACTGGGGAGGCTGCAAGGCGCACCGTGAAGACGATCCATCGACCGACAAAGGGAAGCGGCTGTGGCAGATGTGTTCCCGCTTGCCTCGTGAACGCTATTGCAATGGGGTAAAAAAATAAAAGATTGAAAAGGGGAAATATGGAAAAATTAAGGGTCGCGCTCGGCTCGGACGATGGAGTCAACATCATCCTGAATCACATGGGGGAATCGAAGAGCTTCCTTATATACGACCTTTTCGAAGATGGGCGATTCGAATTTGTCGAAAAGAGGGAGAACCTGTCCGGCAAATCAAAGAGCCACGCCGACAAGATCAAGATGCAAAAGGCCATTGAGATATTTGGGGACTCCGATGTTATCATGGCGAGAAAGCTCAGTCCAAACTATATAAAAATGAGAGACAATTCCAAATTCCAACCGGTCTTGACTAACATAGACTCAATCGAAGGTTCCATGTTGGAGATGGGTGCGTCGTTCGCCGAAATAGCCGGCCTCGTCGAGCAAAGAAGGCGTGGCGAGAGGATGAAGACGATACCAACAATTGGGGAAAAAGCATCATAATTACAAGGAGCATTTATGTCTGAAGAGAAAATCGGGCGCGTCGTAAAAGTCTCCGGCCCGCTCGTAGTCGCCGAAAATATGACCGGCGCAAAGATGTACGATGTCGTGCGCGTGTCCGAACAAGGGCTTATCGGTGAAATTATCGAGCTAAAAGGCGACCTTGCCTCTATTCAGGTTTATGAGGAAACCAGTGGCATGGGCCCCGGCGAGCCGGTTCACCTTACAGGCTCACCCCTTTCCGTCGAGCTTGGCCCCGGACTTCTGACATCGATTTACGACGGAATCCAACGCCCGCTCGACGATATCGTCGAGATGGCCGGCGATTTCATCCCTCGCGGAGTTGTCACAGACAAGCTTCCACGAAATATTAAATGGGATTTCAAACCGACCGTGAAGCCCGGCGATAAGCTCATCGCGGGCGATATTATCGGCACGGTGCAGGAAACATCGATCATCGAACATAAGATCATGCTTCCGCCCGGGATTTCCGGCGAGGTCGTTTCTATCGAATCCGGTGAATTCAATATCGAAGAGGATATTTGCGTCGTTCGTGGCGACGACGGCATCGAGCAGAAAATAAAGATGTTCCACCGCTGGCCCGTTCGTCATTCGAGGCCATTCAAAAAAAAGCATCTACCGAGGATGCCGCTGACGACCGGACAGCGCGTAATCGATACATTCTTCCCTGTCGGAAAGGGCGGGACGGCATGCGTTCCCGGACCGTTCGGCAGCGGAAAAACCGTGATTCAGCACCAGTTGGCCAAGTGGGCCGATGCGGATATCATCGTCTATGTCGGCTGCGGCGAGCGTGGCAACGAAATGACCGATGTCCTCAATGAATTCCCAGAACTCAAAGACCCGAAAACGGGCGAACCGCTCATGAAACGCACCGTTCTCATCGCGAACACATCGAACATGCCGGTCGCAGCGCGCGAGGCCTCGGTCTATACCGGGATTACCATCGCCGAATATTTCCGCGATATGGGCTATTCAGTTGCGGTAATGGCAGACTCGACAAGCCGATGGGCTGAGGCAATGCGTGAGATTTCCGGGCGGCTCGAGGAGATGCCCGGCGACGAAGGCTATCCGGCATATTTGGCGCGGCGAATCGCGGAGTTTTACGAGCGATCCGGCTGGGTCGATACACTCGGCTCCGATGAGCGCGTCGGAGCGCTTACTGTTGTCGGCGCGGTGTCGCCTCCGGGCGGCGATTTGGCCGACCCGGTTGTGCAGGCGACGCTCCGCGTTGTCCGCGTGTTCTGGAGCCTCGAAGCCGAATTGGCATATCAGCGCCATTACCCGGCGATTTCATGGCTGAATAGCTACTCGCTTTATGGCGATGTTTTCGACGAGTATTATCGCGAGAATGTTTCCCCGGAATTCCCCGATAACCGTATCAAGGCTATGGCGATACTCCAAACTGAAGCCGACCTTCAGGAAATAGTTAAACTCGTGGGCGCGGAGGCCCTCGACCCACCTGACCGCCTCACGCTCGACTCCGCACAGTCCATACGCGAGGATTTCTTGCAACAACACGCCTTCCACAAAGTGGACACCTTCTGTTCCATCGAAAAACAGAACCTTATGCTAACGGCGATTCTTCTTTTTGAGACCGAGGCTCGCAAAGCGCTGGATGCCGGCGCGGATTTCAAGGCTATCGACGAGCATCATATCCGCGAGGAGATTGCGCGGATGAAGCGAATTCCGGAGTCGGAGGCGATTGCGCGCATCGAATCGATAATCGAGCGCATCCCGAAAGAGCTTGGCGAATTGGCGAAATAAAGAAAGGGATAAACCCATGGGCGACATGATCTTATTGGATGGAGTGAAATATTGCAGATACGAGCCGAAAACCGAGGCCGAGTTCGAGCATCTTGTGGTGGAGAACGCCGCGCAGATTTTCGGTGAGGACGCGATATATTTGGATATAAAGAAGCTCATCAAGACCGAGTGGGGCAAGGGAACGATACCGGACGGCTATCTTTTCTACCCGGAGGAGAAGCGTTTCGTTTTAGTCGAGGTGGAATTATCGAGCCACGACGTCCACTCGCATGTGAGCAGGCAGCTTGCGACATTTATTGGCTCATTTGAAAATCACAGGTCGCGGAATAAGCTCGCAAAGCTCGTGCAAAGGCATATCGAAGAAAATCCGCAACTGCGCGAACGGCTCGGCAAAGCGGCGAAGGGCAAAGGGCTTTTCGATTTCCTTTATAACGAGGTGTTCGAGGCGCTTGCCGAGGGCGGCGGTTTCGAGACAATTGTCGTAATAGAGCGCGAAACGCCGCAAATACTCGGCGCGATGAAATTGCTGATGCCGCATCCGAAGGTTCTCGAGGTTGCCATTTACGCCCGCGAGGGCGCGGAGGAGGAATTTGCGCTAAGATTCGAACCGCAGTATGACTTCGTGACTCAACCTATAATGAAAACGGTAAAACCAGCTCAAAAAAAACCAGACAAAGAAGAAACTCCGGTTCCGGTTAGTATTAAGGAGAGTATCGTTAAGATTAAAGGAGACTTGGAATTTCCAATAGAGATTTCCATGACCTATAAGCGCGTTGCCTATAAAGCCTTGCTATATAGCCACGATTTATTCAGATATAATGACTTAGCCTTTTCGAGCTTGACGGGATTATCCAAGTATATATCCGACGGCAAAAAAGCGGTTGCTTGGACTGCCTGGGATTGCAACTATAAAAATGCCGTTGTTAAAATCTCGGAAATAAAGGACGAAATCTGGGAACAAGGCTTCTATAAATCTATACAGGCTAACGTTAGAAGTTTAACGCGGCGAATAATAGAGGACCTAAAAGAATTAGAGAGGCAGAATCTTCTAAGATATGATACTGGAAGTAATTACAATTATTTTTATGCTCCTTATGGCGACGATGAGTTCACAGTTTTCCGTCTCGAATTAGTTTCGGATATGCCTAAAAATTACGAGGAAGAAGAATATGAAAATAACTCTGTGAGCGAATTTGACTGTGGCCCATGGAGCGATGATTTGATTGCCGTAAATCAACAAACTCATATCTCTATGGATGAGTGGGGATTCTTAATTAATCGTTATATAAAAGAATTCTACCTCCCCATAAAAGATAGACTTATAAGTTCAGGACTTTTCAGCTTACTTGAGGAGGATGATAATTCTATAGAATGGTATATAACACCCGATAACGATTTTTTCGATGTGGAGACATTTATACAAATCATTGCAGACTTACTTAAAGAGATAAAAGATAAACAGTAATCCTATGAGAAACTCGGGGAATTATCTTAAAGATGACGACGTAGGTCTTGAAAACGTTCAGTTATGTCTTGGAAATGAGGTTATATCTTTTGAAAACGTCGATGTAGGTCTTTAAAACGCAAAAGGAGTCTTGGGAAAGCCTGAGCGACAACGACTTAAGCAAAAACATATTTTTTTGAACAAAATTATCGCAAGTTGCAAAACTGAATTTATAAAATAATAATCATACGGAGGAAACAATGTTAAAAGAATATAGAACAATTACGGAAGTCGCGGGGCCGCTGCTCGTGGTCGAAATAAATAGAAACACCGCCCCGAAATCGGGACGGCGTCGGGCTAACGATACTATCGTTAGGGCTGTTACAGTAACATTATAAATCAAATCGGCGAAATGTCAAGATCTTCGATAAATAGAAAGCAAATTCGTCTCAAAGATTACGATTATTCGTCACCGGGAGCTTATTTTGTGACCATTTGTTCTGAGAATAGAAAACCCGTTTTCATTAAGTTTCCTGTTTTAAAGCAAATCGCTGATAAAAACTGGAAGAAAATTCCAGAACGTTATGAAATGGCGGAGATAGACGAATATATAATAATGCCAGATCATATTCACGGAATAATATTTATCCTACCAGCCGTAGGGGCGGGTCTTGCGCCCGCCCATGGAAACGACAATGTTCCGTGTTCGGAAAAACGGGCCGGCGCAAGACCGGCCCCTACGATCGGTAACATTGTTGGATCATTTAAATCATTATGTTTAAAAGATTGGTTGGAATATATCGAGAATAATAATATGGAAATAAGGGCAAAATTCTGGCAACGTGGATTTTATGACCATGTCATCCGAAACGAAAAAGACCTTTCTAAGGTTCGCGGATACATACAGAACAACCCAGAAATGGTTGCCGAATTTTGATGAATTTATAAAACGAAAATCAACCGGAGGAAAGCATGCTAAAAGAATACAGAACAATTACCGAGGTCGCGGGGCCGCTGCTGGTTGTCGAGGGGATCGAGGGCGCGACATTCGAGGAGCTGGTCGAGATCACGCTTCCCGACGGCGAAAAGCGGCGCGGTAAGGTGCTCGAGGTCAACCGCGACAAGGCGATAATCCAACTTTTCGAGGGCACCACAGGCGTCGATGTCTATGGCTCGCGCGTGAGATTTCTTGGGCGCGGGATCGAGCTGGGCGTTTCCGAAGACATGCTCGGACGCATTTTCGATGGCCTCGGGCGGCCTATCGACGACGGCCCGGAGATTTTACCCGAAAAGCGCCTCGACATCAATGGCGCGCCGATAAACCCATACGCGCGCGAGTTCCCCGATGAGTTTATCCAGACGGGCGTGTCGGCCATCGATGGCTTGAATACTCTGGTTCGCGGGCAGAAATTGCCGATATTCTCGGCCTCGGGATTACCACACAATATGCTCGCGGCTCAGATCGCGCGGCAGGCAAAGGTGCTCGGCACTGAGGAGAAATTCGGTGTGGTGTTCGGCGCGATGGGAATCACCTTCGAGGAGGCGGAATTTTTCCGTCGGGAGTTCGAGCGCACTGGCGCCTTGGAGCGCGCGGTGCTGTATTTAAATCTGGCGAACGACCCGGCAATCGAGCGAATCTCGACGCCGCGAATCGCGTTGACGACTGCGGAATACCTTGCGTTCGAGAAGGGGATGCACATCCTCGTGATCATCACAGATATGACGAATTATTGTGAGGCTCTCAGGGAGGTTTCAGCATCGCGCAAGGAGATTCCCGGCCGGCGTGGCTTCCCCGGCTATCTATACACCGACCTTGCCACACTTTATGAACGCGCCGGCAGAATCAAGGGCCGCGACGGCTCGATCACGCTGATCCCCGTTCTCACGATGCCCGAAGACGACAAGACACACCCAATTCCCGACCTTACGGGCTATATCACGGAGGGCCAAATATACCTATCGCGCTCGCTCCTTAAAAAGGGCATTACACCGCCAATAGATGCACTCCCAAGCCTCTCACGTCTTCGCCAGAAAGGCGTCGGCCCCGGCAAAACCCGTGAAGACCACGATGATCTTTTCAATCAATTGTATGCGGCTTATGCTCGAGGCAAACAGTCGCAGGAACTTGCTGTGATTCTTGGCGAGGCAGCTCTTTCTGACCTCGATAAAATATATCTCGAATTCGCCTCGAATTTCGAGGAGCGATATATCGGGCAAGGATACAATAGCAACCGCACAATAGAGGAAACTCTCGATCTTTCATGGGAGCTTTTATCTAAATTCCCACGCAGAGAACTGAAGAAAATCGATGAAAAATTAATAGAAAAATACTTGAAATAGATTATTGGCAGGCGGGTCTCAGGCCCGCCTGCCAGTATCAATTCTCACTCTACATTTCGCCCTAGCAATTAATTTTATAATAATTTGGAATCTAATAAATTGTGCAAAATTTCTCTCTGTAAGGGTTTCTATATATTCTATCTTTTTGGCCTATAGCCAATTCCCTTTTGCTTAAAACTACAATTTACTCCTTACCCTTTTAAATCCTTGACACTTAGGCCTTCAATATATTAATTTGTTTGATTATATTTATTTAAAAAAATTGGAGGATACATGACAATAACAAGTAAAAGAGCCAAGAAAGTCCCGCCCTCGCCAATCAGAAAACTTATGCCTTTTGCGACTGCGGCTCAACAATTAGGGAAGAAAATCTATAAAATTAACATCGGTCAACCAGATATCGAAACCCCGATGTCTTTTTGGAACGCTATCCATCAATATCCTTCGAAGGTTCTCGCCTATGGCGACGCTCGCGGCCTTCACGATTATTCTGTCGAGCTTATAAAGTATTATGCCTCGGCGGGTATCGACATCGAAGCGGACAACCTAGTAGTCACCACTGGTGGCAGCGAATCTATCGTTTTTGCGATGATGACTATCGCCGATCCCGGCGACGAGATAATTGTCTTCGAACCGTTTTATCCGAACTACAACGGCTATTCTGCCATGGCCGGAGTAAACCTCATACCCATCGCGACCAGCGCCGATGATGGCTATCATCTTCCGACAAGAAGCGCTATCGAAGAAAAGATTACCCCAAAAACACGCGCTATACTTATTTGTTCACCAAACAACCCTACCGGCACAGTCCTCACGCACGCCGAAATAGAGACCATTGCAGACATCGCCCAGAAACACGACCTGTTCGTCATATCCGACGAGGTATATCGTGAATTTATATATGAGGGGGAGCATACAAGCATCATGCACATTCCCTCACTTGCCGACCGAGCCATTCTCCTCGACTCGATAAGCAAGCGTTTTTCCGCTTGCGGTGCGCGAGTTGGATGTCTAATATGTAAAAATAAAGAGGTTAGCGATGCTGTATGGCGTCTCGCACAGGCGCGCCTATGCCCGCCAACCCTCGAACAAATCGGCGCAACAGCTGTCCTCAAAGAGCTCGATAATAAATACTTTCTCGACATGAAAAATGAATACTGTCACCGCAGAAACGCCGCTTTCGAGGAGGTCTCAAAAATCGATGGCGCATTCTGTAAAAAACCCAGTGGTGCTTTTTACATGATGGTTACCCTTCCGATCAAAGACATCGAGGTCTTCGCTAAATGGATGCTCACTGATTTCGACTCAAATGGTGAAACAACCATGATTGCGCCGGGACCGGGTTTCTATGGCACACCCGGTCGGGGCTCTAATGAGGCAAGGTTGGCATATGTCCTGCGGGAAGAAGACTTAAGGAGGGCTATACAGATATTAGCTAAGGGTATAAAAGCTTTTAACAATAAGTAATGAGGATAATATGATCAATGAAGTTCAAGTTAAGCAATTAAAAGTTATTCCCGATTCGCGCGGAAGGCTTACGGAAATACTTCGCAACGACGACGATATATTCGATCAATTCGGTCAAGTGTATATAACAACTACTCTGCCTGATGTTGTTAAGGCCTGGCATTTCCACCGCAAACAAACAGACAATTTTGCTTGCGTGCATGGCACAATTCAGGTAGCGCTTTTCGATTCCCGCCAAAATTCGCCAACTTATGGCGAAATTAACGAATTCTTCGTCGGCGTGCATAAACCGCTCTTGATCTCGGTGCCTCCGGGGGTATATCACGGATGGAAATGTGTCGGCCTCGAAGAGGCAATCATCGTGAATATACCGACCAAGGCCTATGATTACAAAAACCCAGATGAAGAACGGCTTGACTGGAACGACCCATCGATACCCTATGATTGGACCAAGCGCAACGGCTAAAAAGGATCGGACACCATTGGAAAATAAAATTCTCATCACAGGCGGAGCGGGTTTTATCGGCTCGAATTTCGTTAAATTATTGCTTAAAAATAGCGATTACGACGAAATCCTTATCTTAGATAAACTTACATATGCCGGAAATCTCGACAATCTCCAAGGTGCGCTGAACAACGAGCGCGTCCGCTTTTTTAAAGGGGACATCGCCGATCCCGACGATGTCGAACGAGCACTCGAAAACTGTCGCCATGTGATCAATTTCGCCGCAGAAACACATGTCGATAGATCGTTGGCGGAATCGAATCCCTTTATAAGATCGAACATTTTAGGTGTTCACACACTTATGGAAAAAGCACGCGATTTTCCACTGGAAAAATTCATCCACATAAGCACCGATGAGGTTTATGGCCCTATCATGGAGGGCTCAGCTCATGAAAATTCACCCCTCAACCCCTCATCGCCATATTCAGCGAGTAAGGTTGCAGGGGATGCCCTATGCAACGCTTATCGCGTTACATGGAATGTCCCTACTATAACAATCAGGCCGACAAACAACTATGGACCGAACCAATTCCCGGAAAAACTCATTCCCTTCTTCGTAAAAAGGGCTTTAAATGGACAGACACTTCCTATTTACGGCGAGGGCGACCAGCTTCGTGATTGGCTCTTTGTCGAGGATAGCTGTAGAGCAATCAAACTGGTGCTCGACCACGGTGAGATAGGCGAAATCTACAACATCGGCGCCGATTGCCACAAAAAAAATATCGAGATCGCGCACACATTGCTCCAAATCCTGGCTCTTCCAGATGACAGGATCGAGCATGTCGATGATCGCCTCGGTCACGATTTCCGTTATGCTGTTGACTCGACAAAAATAAGAAACCTCGGCTGGAAATCAGAGATAGGTTTTGAGGAAGGCTTCGAAAAGACAGTCAAGTTCTTCCGGGATAAATTCGGAGGTGAAGTTTGAGGAAATATATTATCGTTTTATTGGCATTTTCAGTTTTCTCGATCTCCACCGGACTTGCCCAATCCATGCAAAGCGGCCTTGGACTCCCCACGATGGAAACCTCGGGAAGAAGCGTCCGCGGAGCTACACTATCCCTCGAAGAAAAACTTAAAGAACTCGATAAGAAAAAAACCAACCTCAAAAATCTTATCGAATATATTCCAATCGAGGGAACAGTTGACGAGGAAAAATACATCGTCGGTCCGGGCGATCACTTCACTCTTAGCATTGTCGGTGGAGTCGAAGAGGAATATCAAATAACCGTCGGTGCCGATGGAACGATCATTCTGCCCTACACCGTGGGCGTTTCGGTGGGAGATAAATCTCTAGCTTCAGCCAAAAAAGCCATAATATCCAGCCTAGCTAAGGTTATACAGGAAAACGACATCAGTGTATCCTTGACAGCTACTAGATTATTTTTAGTGAATGTCGTGGGTATGGTTAATCTTCCGGGTGACCAGACTGTTAGTCCTGCACAGCGGGTGTTTTCCGCAATAGAACTTGCCGGAGGTAAGCTTCAGAATGGTAATTTCAGTCGCGTCAAACTCATACGCAACGGCCTCGAAAAGAGCCTCGATCTTACGAGGTTTCTTTATGAGGGCGATCTCTCGCAAAATCCACATCTTCTGGATGGCGATATTATTGTCGTCCCGGGCGCGGATATAAGCCAGCCCTCGGTTTTTATCTTTGGGGCAGGTTATTCCGGAACAGTTACCAATATCTATGAAGACGAAAGCCCTATGAGCCTTATCAAAAGAGTCGGCGCTGACCGCGAACTTATCGACCTTGCTGATATCGGCCTCATTCGAAAAGGCGAACTCTACTCCATTAATCTATTCGATAATCCTGAGACACCGATGTTTTCCGGTGACAGTATCTATTTTAAGCTCCTCCCCGATTCAGTGTATGTCGGCGGTAAGGTTGTCGGCGGGGGTTCGAAACAATATATCGCCGGCGCAAGTTATGTAACCTATATAGCAATGGCCGGGGGATTATCGCTCGAAGGCTCTTTGAGCAGAGTTAAAATTATCCGTAATGGGAAAAAGCTCAGACCGAATAAGGCTGGCATGATTCGCCGTGGCGATGCAATATTGATTGGAACATCACCATGGTATGTTGCGAATGAAGCATTTAAGAGCCTAGGTTCCATCGGAACCTTTGCTTCGGCTGTTTATGTAATAGGTTTCAGGGATTAAAGATGGATAATATTAAAAATGAATATTGGTGGCTTTGGGAACTACTTCGCAGATGGAAATTAATAATCTTCGGAGCTATAATTGTCGCTATCCTGTCGTTTGGTATCGCCTCTTTTTTCCCTAAATGGTATCAAGCAGAAGCCGAGGTCATGCCGCCCTATCGTGGAGGCACGGAGCTCGGAGCAATGGCCAACCTCATGACCGGAATCATGAGCATGGGTGGAGGTGGAGGTGATTATGTTCTCCCTATGATGGTAACCCCATCCGACCTTTGGAGCGCTATCGTTTCATCGAACGCAATGGTCGATACTCTTATCAGTGAATTCAGTTTCGATGTGCTGTATGAGCAACCCATTCGCGAGAAACTCCACAAGGCCGTCCGAGAGCACATGGATACCGAGGTTACTGGCCAGGGCATTCTTAAAGTGAGGTATGAGGCCAAGAATCCTGCCTTTGCTGCAAATGTCACCAACACAATTGTCGATAATCTAGATTTTATTAACCGCGACCTTCGCTCCGGTTCAGCTGGCGCCACTCGCGGATTTATCGAACAACGACTCGAGGAAACAAAGAAGGCTCTTAGTAACGCCGAATCCAACTTTTCCGAGTTTCAAAAAGAAAATGGCGCTTTCTCGATGGAAGATCAGACTCGCGTTGCTATCGAAAGTGTAGCGCAACTCGAAGCCGAGATCCATGTTGCACAAGTCGAGCTTGCCATCCTTACATCGACCAGAAAGGCCGCTCACGGAGAAGTCGAACAAGTTATATCCAGAATAAAGACGTTGAACAACCAGATAGAGGGTGTCAAGTCCGGCGAGGGCATCTCGAGCCAATTTGGCCTAATCGAAATTCCAGAACTTGCTATCGAATATGCTCGGCTCTACCGTGAAACGATGATCCAAGAAGTCCTCTATGAGTATCTCGTCCAACAACACGAACAAGCTAGCATCGAGGAAAAGAAGGATACTCCTGTTCTACAAAGACTCTCACGCGCAAAGATACCAGAAAAAAAATACCGCCCAAAAAGATCTATCATCACTCTATTGGCTCTTATTGGAGGCGGAATCCTATTATCCATATGGGTTCTCGGATCTTGCTTTTTAGAACGGATGAAAACGACAAAACCCGAAAAATATAGATTACTCACAGACAGTTTAGCCGGAAAAAAGCAAAAAAAGGAGAATTTATGACCGTTCCCCTGCTCGATCTTAAACGACAGTACAAAACAATGCAAGCTGAAATCGAGCGAGAGGTTCTTGCCGTTCTCGAATCGGGATATTATATTCTCGGGCCAAACGTAAAAGCCTTCGAGACTGAATTCGCCGAATATACCGGCTCAAAATTCGCCATCGGACTTAATTCCGGCACAGATGCTCTTCGTGTCGCGTTGCGCGCATTTGGAGTTGGTCCAGGTGACGAGATTATTACCTCGTCTTTCAGCTATTTTGCCACATGCGAGGTCATCGATGACATCGGGGCAAAAGTAATATTCGCGGACATCGAACCGAAGACTTTCAATATCGACCCCGAGGATGTCCGCCGCAAGATAACACCCAAAACCAAGGCGTTGCTTCCAGTGCATCTTTTCGGTCAACTTTGCAACATGAATGAGATAATAAAGATAGCCAAAGAACATGATCTTTATATTCTCGAAGATGCCTGTCAGTCTGTTGGATCGAATAGCCATGCTGGCAAAGCAGGTTCTATCGGCCATGCCGGTGCATTCAGTTTTTTCCCGAGCAAAAATCTCGGTGCTGTAGGTGATGGCGGTCTTCTTACTACAAGTGATGAAGCCATCAGGGATTTCGCAAACTCGATGCGTATGCACGGCACAAAAAGCGACCGTTATCGCCATGAGCTTTTCGGATATAATAGCAGGCTCGACGAGCTGCAAGCGGCTATTCTTAGAGTTAAACTCCGCCACCTCGATGATTTTAACCAGCTCCGCCGCAACAATGCCGACCGCTACCGTGAGGCCTTCGAAAAAATAGAAGGCATCGAACCAGCATTCGAGGAAAACGGTTATCGCCACACTTACCATCAATATACAATTCGCATTTTAGATGGTAAACGCGATAAGGTTTTCAAGCATTTACAAGAGAGTGGTATAGGTTGCGCGATTTATTACATGGTGCCGCTTCATCGACAACCAGTATATGGAGACACCTATAAAGATGTTCATCTTCCTCAGGTTGATCTCGCCTCGCGCGAGGTTTTGTCCTTGCCGATATTCCCCGAATTGACCACGGAAGAGCAAAATGCAGTGATAAATGCTGTTATTGAAGGACTGTCTGAATAGATGAAACCGCACTTATTGACAATACTGATAATCCTAACAGTGTTAGCTTTGAGCGCTTTCGCCCAAACGGACAGCGCCGAAACGCCGGTATTCCACGCCGAGCTCAGCCTCGTCGCTCTTCCAGACAGCCTCGTTTTTACCCGCTCGGACACTTCCTTGCTTCAGTTCAATTGGGCGGTTCGTTTCCGTATATTCAAGGACAGCCTGAATGCGCCGGAGCTTTTCAACCTCGGAATTAAATACATAGAAGAGCCGGGCGAAGGGAGTTTTAAATCCACTGTTCATGCCGACTGCTCATGGGCACTCGAGCGCAAAAGTCCGGAAGGGACATTCTATCGAATCGGTGATATGAATTTGGTTAAAACCGATTCTAGCTGGCTTATGACCGCCGAGGTTTCAGCCTTCTTTCTCGAAGGCACCGACTCCATTCAGTTTCAAGGCGTTACCGATTGTGCGCCCGAGGGCCGATTCAAACTGCGAGACATCACCGATTATGGCAGTCCCGGAAATCTATTGTGGGATAAAGTCGGGGACATCTCGGATAGAAGATTCGATATACGCTTTGTCCGCGGCGAACTTACTGGTTGGCCGCCCCCTGAAAAAGAGTAGTAGCATTATATTTATTTGTCAATATATTCAAAGCCGGCCTTTGACCGGCTTAATTTTTTTAGAAAAACTAAGAGTGTTATAGAATTGTAACAGTTTTCCCTAAGAAATACCGCCAATGTTGACTTAGAGACTTATCGTTAACGGGGATAAAGTGTTACGTTATTGTAACACTTTACAAGGGCATTAAATGATAAAACAAAATATCGCAATGCAACCATTTAATACCACGATGCTGAAGCGGTATTTGTCGGACTCATACCAGAGCTGATCGAACGCATTGATAAAATATATGACATTTATTGAAGACGGACAAAATTGAAGATTCTCGCTTTCAGCTTCTATTTCCCACCGCATGGCGGCCCCGGTGCGCTTCGGCCGCTCAAGCTATTGAAGTATGCCGCACGACTCGGCGCCGAGGGTGTTGTTATCTCGGCGGATAAAGACGATTACCCTATATTGGACGAGTCCCTATTAGCTGAGATTCCGCGCGAATTTCTCACTCTTAGCACACCGAAGAACCGCGACCCACTTCGCTTGTTGAGAAAGAAAATGCCGAATGTTATTCACGCGCCATCGAGCGACCTTTTCTTCTTGCCTGATAACAAAATATGGTGGATAGATATGGCTTCGCGGCTCGGTATCAAGTCGATTGAATCGCCTGACATTGTATGGGCGACATGCCCGCCTTTTTCGGCGGCACTCGCTGCTCGACGCGCAGCGAAAGAGCTCAAAGTGCCATTGGTTCTCGATTTTCGCGATTCTTGGACAAAAAACCCAAACAGAAAACGACTTCCAGCACCTCACCGAATCATTAATCGTTATTTAGCGGCCAAGGCCTGCAACTCCGCCGATCTTATAACCTGCGTCTATAATTCAATTGCCTCCGAGATAATAGGATATGCTCCTACGGCGAATATCCATATTTTGCCAAATGGCTACGATCCTTCGGACCGCCCGGAGGAAACCACACCGATTAATGATGATGGTCTGAACATATGCTATCTTGGGACGATATATCCTGATTTGAATTATCCCCTCGAGTTTCTACAAGCCATGGTAAAGCTACCGAAAACACATCTGAAGATCGTGGGAAGATATCCGCAAAGGGTTGCAGAAGACGCAAAACGATTAGGTATCTCAGACAGAGTGGAATTATTGGGCTATAAAAACCACAAGGAAGCGCTTGCGATTACAAGCTCGGCGGACGCTCTGTTATTGTATATTGATAACCGCTCTTTAAACTGTGGCCAGGTGACGAGCAAAACCTATGAATATATGGGTCTTGGAAGACCGATAATCGCCTGCATTCCTCGTGGAGGCGAGGCGGAAAGCGTCTTGAAAGACTATTCTGCCGCCTATCCAATAAGCACTGGTAGTGTCAGTGCGTTAGTACGGACATTGAAGCAGCTTTCCGCAAAAAAGAAGGAGGGTGCGCTCAAGCGTGTCGCGCCGCCGCCCGAATTTGACAGAAAGCTTATTGCCGAGAAATGGTTTGAATTGATAAAAGATATTAAGCAATAGAGTGAAGAAAACGACTCTTAGAGCATCAATAAAAGCAAATAGAAAAAAATCTATGTGTATGAGCAAATCTTGCGTCGCTCTTTTTTCCAGTTATAGAGATATTTTCCAGTGGGGGAAAAAGTGGACTTAAACCACCTCCTGCAACATTTTAAAACCATGGTAAAATAGCAGAACAAAACAGTTTAAAATAGGAGTAAATAATGTTTGACGATGTGCTAAAAGATTTAATCCAAAAGAATAACACCAAGGCTATATTACTCGTATCCGACGGCGTTGGGGGAACAACGGTTAACGGTCGCACCGAGTTGGAGGCCGCCAAAACCCCAAATCTCGACGAACTGGCGAAAAAAGGTTCGATGGGACTTCACTATCCTGTGGGTTATGGTCTCACTCCCGGCAGTGGCCCGGGACATCTTGCTCTGTTTGGTTATGACCCTATAAAAAACCAAATTGGAAGGGGCATTCTCGAGGCTCTTGGAAGTGGAATGACTGTCAAGCAAGGAGATTTGGCGGTTCGTGGTAATTTTGCAACCAAGAAAAACGGCCTAATCACAGACCGTAGGGCCGGACGAATACCAACTGATAAATGCGCCGAATTAGTAGAGAAAATCCGCAAAAACCTTGCCGATGTGGATGGTATCGAATTCGATATCAAAGCTGCTAAGGACTACCGCTTCGCGGTTGTTTTCCACAGCCCTTCACTTAAAGATGATATCGAGGATGCCGACCCTCAGCAGGTGGGTTTGCAACCTCGGCCGGCTTCGGCAAAAAATCCTGAAAGCGAAAATGGTGCTAGGATTATCAACCGTTTTATCGAGGAGGTCGATTGCATACTCAAAGATGAGCGCCCAGCAAATACCTGCCTTATACGCGGTGCGGCTAACACGCCGGATATTATGCCATTCGAGGAGAAATACGGCATGTCCGCTCAGGGTATAGCAGTTTACCCAATGTATAAGGGACTTGCCAGGCTTGTAGGCATGGAAGTTTCCGACGGCTTAACCTCTCTTAAAGATGAGATCTCGCGGCTCGAAAAAACATTCGACAGTTTTGATTTCCATTTCCTACATTTTAAATACACAGACTCTGCCGGCGAGGACGGAGATTTTGACAGAAAAGTCGCCATGATAGAGCGATTCGACTCGATTATACCATCGGTATTGGATTTAAAGGCCGATGTAGTTGCCATTTCTGGAGACCATTCGACGCCTAGTTGCTTGAAACTCCATAGCTGGCATCCTGTGCCGCTACTATTGAACAGCCCGTATGCCTTTATGGACGATTGTAAGAGATTCACAGAACGCGAAGCGGCGAATTGCGGGATTTTGGGACATATTCCCGGTCAGGCAATAATGCCTCTTATACTTGCCAACTGCGGAAGGCTGATGAAGTTTGGAGCATAAGCCTAAAGAGAATATAAAACAAGGTCTAAGAAAAGCACAAAATCTGTCTTTTATTGATCGAGTGGAGTTTTGGTCTCGGTTTTTTCTCAATAAACCATATTTTAAACACCCACTTTCTGACAACGGAGGCAAACAAAGTCTTCGTTTTGATGGTTTCGATTGCATGACATTAGTCGAGACATGTCTGGCATTGGGTATGTCATCTGAAATAAGGGAGGTCCTTCCAAACTTGAACAATATAAGATACTACAATAGTGCACAAGATTTTGCGCATCGCAAACATTTTGTCTCTGTCGATTGGATACCGGGAAATAGTAGTTTGGTGAAAAAATTAGATATATATACAAACTCGATATGCTCAAGAGAAATCGACAGGGTTCAGTTTTTTAATAATCAAGGTTTCAATTTTCAGGGGAATTCAAACCTTGCAAAGACCGAAAAAGTTGCCTTTAGATATTTATCTACTGATAAAATTAAAGATATTGCCAGCGCATTGCCGAGATTCTTAATTGTCCTTTTCATCGGAGGCATAGATTGGACAGTTGTTTCACATATGGGCATGCTTTCCACCAAGGGATTTATGCTCCGTCATGCGAGCCTGAGCGAGGGCAAAGTAATCGAAATTTATTTATTTGATTACCTTAAAACCCGTTCTTCCCTCAAAGGAGTTTCTTTTCTCCAAATACTCGATAGCGCTTGATTATAACGCGCCCCGGGGGGCGATATAACATGGTTTATTTACTATCTTTAAAAACCGCTAACTATAAACTAATATCATTTTGAGGGTTGACAATTCAACCAATCATCTTTAAGGTTTCTTGTTCTGGTTGTGGGGCCTCAACTTTTAGAAAGGTCGTGAGGAGTGTATATGAAAGAATTCCCCGAATGTCTTAAATGTAAAACAGGTAAACTTCTACCATTGTCCGATTATGGGCGCGAGGGTGCTCCTATTCTTTATAAAGTCTGGGTTTGTTCAAATCCGGATTGTGGTTTTTCACTAAGAATCGATAACGGCGAGGTAAGTTTCGGCAAATCTCTGTCGCAGTCAAATAAGTAGTTTGAATTAGATGGACAGGCACTCCGGAGCCAGAGCGTGAAAAATAGACTACTTAAAAACATGCCCGCGAAAATTTTCGCTTTCCTAGTGGCTTGCTTTCTTTGGATGCATGTCGCTACAGAACAGAAGTATGAGCACGTATATAGTTTACCACTGACTATAGAGGGGCTACCCGAAGAATATGTTTTGGGAGCCCCTCTTCCCGATTCTGTTGGAGTTATTCTTAAGGGCCAAGGCAAAGACCTCATAAAACTATTTTTCGCCGAACCCTCCATTGTCATCGATGGTAGGGGCTTTAAATACTCCGAGCGCTTTTTCGATCTACTGGAAGCCGATCTTCGGCTTCCAGAGAGCAGCTATGAATTGATAGGTTTTACCCGCTCCGAACCAATTAGACTTGTTATTGATAGATATGCCAACGCAGAGGTTCCGATTAAAAATCAATTATATCTTGAGTCTGCTGATGGTTATGCCATTGCATATGACAAAACTACCTTTGAACCACTTGAGATTATTATTGAAGGTCCGGGAAAAATCATTCGTTCAGTGGAATTTGTTAAAACTGTCGCGGACACTTTCCGAAATCTTAATGCTAGCACTACAGTCGCTGTCGATATTGAAAAAGAGCTGTTTCTGCTAAATTATACACCCAGCCGCGTTTCTGCGAAGATTTTTGTCGAACCTTTAATCACCGTTACCATCGAAGAAATTCCTGTTAAAATAAAGGGGCTTCAGCCCTCTCTGGGGATTTCCCTCGATAATAATAGAATTGCAATCGTTTTTAGCGGAATTAAAACGGATATCGAATTACTCGATCGCGATGATATTCATGTATTCGTTGATTATTCTACCAATAACACCAAGCAGATACAGCCAGTTATAATCTATCCCTCTGAACTTCAGATAGTATCGACCCAACCTGAATATTTTGGTTTCATAAATAAATAGACAGGCAATGTTGCCGGTGCGTGGGCGGTCGGCACACACTTAATGAAAATTCTCTCGGCCACAGCGCCACGATGATAATTCCAAAGTTATGAGTTAAATTTTGCTTATATCCACAAACCTCATCCGGGGTAATTCGGTGCCGCCCGCCCACGCACCGGTGTATTTTAGATGACATCTTATATTTTAGGAAAGTGTTTACAGACACACCTCACATGCAAGCGAAAAAACGCTTGATATTAATACAGCTTATCATTATTTTGATACATATAATCAGCGTAAAAAAATGTTTCAAGATAGAGTTAATTTGGATAGCGCTTCGCCAGACAGCAACGATAATCGACACGAGTCCATAGAAAACGCCGATCGCGATCAGCCGGAGCGATCGCGTAAGTTTGTTATATCTCGGAAACACCTCTCTTATTTATTACTTACAATAACTGCTTTTTTGCTATTGCCTTTTTTTATTCCTTTTAAAGGGGTCGAGTCTGACATTCCCGATGTTGGCGATATAAGTTCAAAAGAGGTTATAGCGCCGTTTAATTTTCCTATAGTCAAACCTGAAACTGAATTTGAGAGGGAAAAGCAAACCGCACGACAAAATGTTCCTTATGTCCTGAATTATGTTGATGGTGTAGTTACAAGTGCGAAATCTGAGTTTAGCAAATCTTGGACAAATACGCTCAAAGCAATAACAGCTAGGGGAACTACCGATTCAGGTAAGATAGACTCGATAAAAGCGCGTTTTCCAGAAATTTCCGAAGAATCAGCACGAACACTTGCTGAACTTAGGAAGCCCGCCGGCGTGAAGACTTCTGTGCTCGAGCTTCTTTCTGAGAGCTATTCTGAAGGTATCTTCAACTGGAAAAGCTTAGGGCGCGGAGATACAGCACAGCTATTCAATATCAGAAGGAATGGCCAAGAGCAGGTTATTCCAGCCGAGAGAATCACGACTATTGAAGTCACTATTAGAAAGATAGGGGAAAAATCCGCGTCGGATTTCTCGAGCTACCCCGACAAGGGACATTTAGTATATGAATTGACAACATTATTTCTAAGGCCGAATCTTCTTCCAGACAAAGAATTAACCGAACAAAAGCGCCAAAAAGCAGTCGATGGAGTCAAGCGAGAAAGAGGCATTGTTCTTCGCGACCAACGCATCGTTGATGAACATGAGAGGGTTTCCGACGAGATACACCAAAAACTAGTATCGTTAGCAATAGCAAAATCGAGCAAATATTCGAATCGTCCGACAGTTTATAATGCGCTTACAGTATTAGCAAGACTACTTCTTGCGTTACTTATTCTATGGATCTTCTCGAAATATATTCAAATTCGTTTTCCCCAAATATGGAACACTTCCAGTAGTTTTTCAATCCTGCTTTTCAGCATATGGTTTCCATGTCTTTTTGCATTTATTTTCCGTGCTGTTGGGTGGCCTGATTTCATCACGCCTATAGCGTTTTCAGCAGCTCTTTTAGCCGTTCTTATTGGTCTCGAACCGGCTATTGCAGTGATATTTACAGCCTCAATCCTAACTTCAATTGCGAGCAAAAATCCGCACAATCTTCTTATTACTTTACTTGTCGAAGGCACAATTTGCTCTATTCTATTTTCGCGGATTCAGGTTAGGAGAGAGAGTATTAAGGCTATTGCCTGGACTTCCGCCTCGGCTTTAATTGCTATTGCAGTTTTGGATTTTGTATCGCTAACCGAATATGGCACACTTGGCATACGCGCGCTTTCCGTTTTATCGGCCTGTGTTTTTGGTCCGCTTTTGGCATTGGGTCTCTTGCCCCTCTTTGAAAAATTCTCAGGTTTGGTTACCGACTTTACCCTCGCCGACTATGCTAACACCAACGCGCAAATACTTCAACAACTTGCTATCGAAGCGCCGGGGACATTTCACCATTGTATAGTGGTAAGCAACATGGCGGAAACAGCCGCAGAATCAATCGGTGCGGATCCGCTTCTTGCCAAAGCCGGCGCCCTTTACCATGATATCGGCAAACTTAGTCATCCATATTATTTTTCAGAGAATCTCACCGAAGACAATCCGCATGAACGACTTAGCCCGAAAATGAGCTTTATTGTGCTTTCTGGCCATGTAACCGAGGGTGTCCGTATAGCCAGAAAAAATGACATTCCGCGCCCGATAATTGACATTATTCAGCAGCACCATGGCGACAGTGTAATGCGCTTTTTCTATGAAAAAGCTCGTGAAGTGGATGATTCTGTTACAGAGAATGATTTCAGTTATCCGGGGCCAAAACCACAATCGAAAGAAGCAGCCATTGTCATGCTTGCAGATACAGTCGAGGCTACTGTTAGGTCGATAAAGGATATTGAAAAGAAATCCTTATTGCGCTTAATAAATAACTCTATAGAAAACAAATTTTCCACCGGTCAACTTGCAGACTGTGATCTTACAACCGGAGATTTAAAACTCATCACGGATTCATTCATTAGAATACTCGAGGGCGTCCTTCACAGAAGGCCCAGGCTTCGGCTCAAAAACGGAGGTCTCGAGGGCCAGCAAACTCGGAAAGAAGACCACTGAGTATTCTCTTTTTACACTCAACAAGGAGGTTTTTCCCACTTGTGGGATGCAGATGATAGCAGCAGTGATAACATTAGTCATTTATGGGGTAATCGTAATCTATATTTATGCGGTTTCGATTGCAGAAAACGCGGCTTTTGCACTTAACGCAGAAAACATTAGGTCACTTGTTTCAAGAAATGAACCGATAGCGAAATGGTTATCGGAGCGTCTTAAAAAACCTCGCGAATTCATACAATATTTCGTTATCGTGAAGACCTTTCTCATATCTTGTTTATTGGTCGTTTCAATAATCTTTAATTCATTTTACTTCCATTGGACAATAATACTTGCGACAGGCTTGCTTACATGGAATATATTAATTCTTTACGCCAACGCCTTTCCCGGTAAAGCAATACGTAGAAACCGCGTGGAAAAAGCTCTCAGATGGATACCCTTCGTGCGCTTTTTGGGTTGGTTGATATGGCCATTTATTATTTTATGGAGGGCAGCACTCAGGTTTTTAGTTCCCGAGGGTGGTATTGGTGGGCCGCTGACCATAGAACGAGAGCTCGATGAGCTTATGCCTGATGGCAAGGATTTTGCCTCACTCGAAACCGATGAAAAAGAGATGATTCGCCACGTTGTGGAATTCAGGAGCACTACTGTCCGTGAAATAATGGTTCCGCGAATAGACATGGTCTGCATTTCTCACGATGAGACTCCAACAGAAGCAGTTGAAGTAATTACAGTGGCCGGTCACACTCGAGTCCCTGTTTATAAGGAAAGGATAGACAATGTTGTCGGTGTGCTGTATGCTAAAGACCTTCTCAATGCGATAAGTTCAGAGCAGAAGATTAGCGACCTCACTGAGATAGCTCGCGCGCCTTACTTTGTCCCTGAGTCGAAGCTAACCAACGACCTTCTTAGAGAGCTCAGACGCGAATGTGTTCACATGGCTATTATTGTCGATGAATATGGTGGAACTGCTGGTCTTGTAACACTCGAAGACCTTATCGAGGAAATTGTTGGGGAGATTCAGGACGAATATGATTTCGAGGAAATTCCTATTAGAAAACTTTCGGAAAATGTATATAATGTTCTGGCCAAGCTTCCGATAGACGAGGTCAATGAGGAGCTTGGCATAGAGCTTCCCGAAGATGACTCGGAAACCCTTGGCGGTTTCATTTATGGAATTGCGGGTGCTATTCCGAATGCTGGAGACAAGTTTGAGTTCGAGAATATCTTGTTCGTTGTCGAATCTGTTTCTGGACAGAGGCTAAAAAATGTTAAAATTGTAATAAAAAATCCCGAAGAGGAAGGCTAATAATTTACAATGAGGAAATATATTATTCTGGTCAGTATAACGATTTTATCGCTGAGTTCGGCCTTTGCCGAGCTTCGATTGGCCGATATAAATTCAAGCGGTTTTTCCGCGATCTATAATTCTCCCGAATACTCCATTGAAGAAATAGCGCCTTGCCATTCGAGTTTTAAACTCGCGGGCGCAGGTATGATCTCTCATCCGGGCAATCCCGAACTTCCGGTGTTCACCGAATATATTCTACTTGCACCTAACTGCCGTCCAACTATTGAATGGGAAATTACTTCTTCTGAGACTCTTTTTGCGGATCCTCCAGCTCCATCACAATATCCAGTTCATGAGAATGGCGAGGCAGGAGGCCCGCCTGTTCCCGAATCGAGGATTTATCAATTATCTTCTGTATGGCCGGAGAGCTTTATTAACCTTGAATCTGTGGGTTCTGCGCGCGGAATTCCGTTTGGAACCTTAACTCTTTTGCCAGTTAGTTACGACTTTTCAATCAACGCCTATATTATTGTTCTAAGGGCGCGTTTGTTTGTCGATTTAGGTGGCTGCCTACAAGCACTGGAGGATAGGCTTGCTAGCAAGCCCTATTTGGCGATGCTTACCGAAATTGCTTTAAACGGGAATGCAATGCCATCGCCACTTTCCGCCGATCCGGGGGAATATCTTATTATTTGCCCCGATACATGCTGGGATGCTGTCGCCGATCTCGTTCAACATAAAGAATCTCGCGGGCACAGAGTCGAGGCAATAAGGTTATCTGAGATTGGTTCACCCATAACCGCCGATGCAATTTACTCTTACATTCAATCCGAATATGAAACGCATAATCCTGCACCTACTTTTGTAATTCTTGTAGGAGACAAGGAAATGAATGATGGGACAGAAGTCCCAGATTTCGGTTACTCATTTTACAATTCTGATCATGGATATTCACTCCTCGACGGCGAGGATTTCTTTAGCGATGTTTTTCTTGGTCGAATGCCGGTAGATAATCTTCTTGAATTTCGCGTTCTTATTGAAAAAATAAAGAGATTCGAGAGTTCTCCTACAGCAAGCGGTTCTGATTGGATGCAACGCGGTATGGTTGTTTCGACATATGACCACGCTGTTACGCCGGTGTGGAACGTTCTTTGGGTTAGACAGCTTCTCTTAGATCACGGTTTTTCGGTTGTTGATAGCTTTTTTGAGAATGGAAGTTATGTTCCACCGGCTTCGGAGATATCTGCCAAAATCAACGCTGGTGTTTCGTATGTCGACTATCGCGGCTGGGCTGGTTCCGATGGTTGGTGGGAGCCTGCTTATTATCGTTCGGATATTGTAGCTTTGACAAACACGGCTTATCCTGTCATTACCAGCATCGTTTGCGGAACCGGTGATTTCGGTTCAACTTGGACCGATCCTTGTTTCGGAGAAGCATGGATAAGGGCCGGAAGTGTGAGTAATCCACGAGGCGCTGTGGCTTTTTTTGGGACAAGTGACCACGATAGCCACACTCGATATAACAACCCCATGAATAGTGGTTTTTATAAGGGCCTTTTTGATCATAATCTCCCTCACCTGGGACAGTGTGTATGGCTCGCTGAGGCCGAATGTTATAGGCTTCACCCTTTCGAACACGATGAAGTCGAGCAATATTTCATGACTTACGGGCCACTCGGTGACCCTGGGCTTATGATGTATCACGGCTGGACACCGGAGCTAGAAATCTCGCACTCGGATATAGTTTTGGGTGCGGATGTGGACATAAGTATTACCTCAGACGGCACGGCTCTACCGGAAGCCTTGGTATGTCTTTATCGGATTGCTTCAAGCGAAAAGACTTTTGCTTACACAGATTTTACCGGTAGGGTGCGTTTAGTTGTTCCCGGTGCTGGCGCAGGAACTATCCGCTTAACGGTCGTTTCACCTTTCCATGTATCGTATAGTGAGGATTTCTCAGTCATTGGCACGCCGAATTTGAGTGTTGCTTCCTTTGAATTCGATGACGCCTCCGGAGATTCGGATGGCTTGATAGATCCGGGCGAATCTGGGATGCTTTCCGTGGAGATCCGCAATAATGGCCCTCTGGCTAGACATATCGAAACATATCTTTGGTGTGATCACGAAGGAATCGAAGTAACATCTAACTTCGATTCCCTCGAGCGTCTTTGGGGTGGCGAAGAACGCACTGTTACTTTTCAGATAATTGCCGATGGCCTCGCTTCGGGCGGTGGTCCTGCTCGTATGAATTTGCTTTGCGACACGCGCGAGGGTGGAGCGATGCTACAATTCAATATGCCTATCGAGACTTCCGCGTTCCTGCTCGATTCGATAATCATCGATGACCTGGGTGATAGTGATGGCATACTCGATCCTGGAGAAACAGCACAAGCACGGCTTGTTATTCGTCATAGCGGCTCGCTCGATCCTTCGCCAATTTTGTTTAAGGTGTTTTCATATTCGGGTTGGGTGGATGTCGCGGGAGATTCTGTAGCATTAAATTCGTTGTCGGGCGGAATTGGCGAAACTGTAGAGTTCACGCTTTCGGCATCACCGAATGCATTCAAGGGCACAGTGATCAATTTAAGTGTTCTCAGGGTAACAGAGAGGGGTTTAGCGCCTTTCGGGGAAATACAGCTTGCTCTGGGCGAAGCTGAAACCTCGGACCCAACTGGTCCCGATGGATGGGGATATTTTGCTTATGATGACACCGATATTTCCTCGGGCCATGCGCCAACATCCTCTTTTGAGGATATTTCATCTACCGGCACTTTCCGCAGTATTGATGATGATGAGATATTCACTCTCGATCTTCCCTTTGATTTTATTTTTTATGGCGAGTTATTCGATACTCTGACAATCTGTTCAAATGGCTGGGCTGCACCGGGTGTGCAACCTTATTTTATGCTTGATTTTTATAACACACCTATTCCCGCTCCAAACGGACCTTGGGGAACTTTAGCTCCTTTCTGGGATGATTTAGAGCCGATTGTTGGCCCCGGAGGAATATATTACGAGTATCTCGCGTCTGAAGGCAAATACATAGTGCAGTGGGAGCAAATGCAACACGCACGCATAGATGGTATGAACAACACTTTCCAGATAATCATCTTTGATCCTGAGGTAAATCCTTCGCGCTCTGGCGATTCACCTATTGAATTCAGGTATAGTGGAAGTATCGAGGATGTCGATTCTAATGAGGAGTATTCGACGGTGGGCATTGAATCACCCAGCCATGTTTTCGGTCTCGAATACCAATTCGGGCTTCGTTCGGATGCTGGCGCGGCTTTTCTCACAGACGGCAGGATTATTCGTTTCACCACTGACTGCGGTGCCGCTCTAATTTTCGGTTATGTTATGCTCGAGTTAGGTCATCCCGAAGGCGCTGAAATAACAACATCGGGGGGTCATCGAACGACACCGAACTCTGACTGCTATTATCGATATACTGAGATCGAGCCGGGTGAGAATATATTCACCTGTTCGGCACCGGGACACTTCGCCCAAGCCGAAACTGTTACAGCAATATCAGATGAATCTATAGAACTTGATTTTATGCTATCGGCGGTTCCTATACCAGAATTTATATCTATCAGTAAAGAGGACGGCTCGGGGAATATCACACTGAACTGGTCTTCGGTTTCACCTTCTCCCACAAGCTATAAGCTTCTGAAATTCCTCTCTCCGGGTAGCACTCCCGAGGCAATTGAATCGCCAGACACTGTGTTTATTGACACAGACGTCGTCGAGGGCAGGAAGTATTGGTATCGTATTGTCTCAATGTATGAAAACGGTGAAAGTTTTGCCAGCGCTCCCGATTCCGGCTGGTTGGTTCTTTTAACCGGTATCGATGAGATTTCGACACCGGATTTTATTGGGCTTTCTATTACGCCCAATCCGTTTAATTCATCTCTTTGTATTCGCTCTGAGGCTCCCGGAAACAAAGAGCTTGTAATCTTTGATTTACTCGGTCGAAGGGTTAAATCAATGAATATGAGCGCCGATACAAGACAAGTTTTCTGGACAGGTGATGATGAGAATTCGATGAATTTGCCTTCAGGAGTGTATTTTATCGAACTCAAGAATGAGAATCACCATTTCAAGACCAAAGCAGTTTTGATTAAGTAGGCGAGGAACTCTCGTATAATTCCTGGAAGCAGAAATTTAGAATAAGAATAAGCAAATCCTCGATCATATCGAGAGTTAGCTTATAAAAAAGAAAACAAGAAATAACAATAAAACAAGGAGTAAAAAATGAACGAACCAATTATTGTCGGAGTATGGAGTAGAGAGATACTCGAGAGCCGGGGCAATCCCACGCTCGAAGTCGAGATCGAACTCGAATCCGGCGCAACCGGTTGGGCCGCAGTGCCCAGTGGTGCATCGACAGGAATACACGAAGCTGTGGAGCTTCGCGATGGAGATAAATCCCGATACAGAGGGTTGGGAGTTCTTAAAGCGGTGGAGAATGTTAACGAGATAATCGGGCCGGCTATTATGGACCTCGATGCTACCGATCAGCTAGGTATCGATAAATTAATGATAGATCTCGATGGCACACCAAACAAAAGTCGGTTAGGTGCTAATGCAATTCTTGGCGTCTCTATGGCGTTAGCGCGCGCGGCCTCTGACCACACTGGCCTTCCGTTGTATCAATACATCGGCACAATAAACAATCGCATATTACCAATTCCGATGCTCAATGTTATTAACGGTGGCGCGCACGCGGATAATAACCTCGACATTCAAGAATTCATGATACTTCCCGCAGGACCTCGCAAGTTCAGTGAGTCCCTGAGGGTTGCTAGTGAAACATTTTATGCGTTAAAGAAAATTCTCCGAGACAAGGGCCTCGTCACTGCAGTTGGAGATGAAGGCGGTATTGCCCCGAGTCTTGCCTCTAATCAGGAAGCACTCGATTATCTTATGAAAGCTATCGAAGCCGCAGGTTACACACCCGGTGACGACATTTGGTTCAGCCTCGATTGTGCAGCAAGTGAGTTTTACAACGCCGACGAGGGTATTTATCAGTTTAAAGCAGGAAATCAACGCTTTGATTCAGATGCTCTTATCGATTTCTATGCCAAGTTGGTCAAGGATTATCCGATTGTCAGTATTGAGGATCCACTGGCCGAAGACGACTGGGAAGGTTGGCATAACATGACTGCAGCTCTCGGCGATAAAATACAGATTGTCGGAGACGACATCTTCGTTACCAATGTCACGCGAATCGAGCGTGGGATCGAGGAAAAATCCGCCAACTCTAGCCTAATAAAACTCAATCAGATAGGTTCGGTTACCGAGACACTCGATGCAATAAATCTTGCGCTAAACTCCGGCTGGGGAGCGGTTATTTCACACCGTAGCGGCGAAACCGAGGATACTTTCATGGCCGATCTTGCAGTTGCCACCGGAGCCGGGCAAATAAAATCGGGAAGCATTTGCAGAGGAGAACGTATTGCAAAATATAATAGGCTACTCAGAATCGAGGAAGAGCTTGAGGGAGTTTGTTCCTTCCCCGAAGCTTCGAGGTTTTTCCCGAGGCTTAAAAAGAAATAATGCCCGAACGCACTCCAAAATCGGATGTAGATAATCAAAACCGTTTTTTACGCCTTAGCGATGAAAATCGAAAAAAAATGTGGAAAGGCGCTCAAACAACCCTTTTCATATTAATCGCGATGATCATGATTCTTTTACTTTTCGGCGGCGATTTCGGGTTAATCTCGATCTATAAATACCAACGATATGAGAAACAAATCGCCAAACAGATTGGAGCCGAAAAAGCGCGGCAAGACTCATTAAAACAGGCGCTTATGGACCTTAACGCTAATGATGAGTTTAAAGAAAGATTGGCACGCGAAAAACTTCGTATGCTGAAAGATGGTGAAATTATTTATCGTTTCGAACCACAAGAGATTGAATAATATCTAGTAACCGCCCTTAATTAGGGCGGTTATTTTTTCTTCTTTAATTTAACAACCAAGAAACACCTACCCAATTTATCGGTTTCGAAAACCGAGGGGGGCATCGTGATTTCGTTGCATGCGAAAAATGCATTTTTCGCATGCAACGAAATCAGTGGACGGTCGAAGCAATATCGCTTAATAATATTATATATTAGACCGGCCGGACACCTGCGTTGCGCAAAAAAGGCGCAACGCCCGACGCCCCCCGGGAAATAGTAAGAAAAAAACCTTTCCGACCGGACATTAAAAATTAAAGGTCGAAATAAAGCTCCATCTCACGAGGATTCGGATATTTAGCCACATCCTCGGCATTTTTAGAAGCAAATTCAATATGTCTATTTAAGATGGAATCCGAAAATACACTATCTTGTGTAAGATATTTGCGGTCGCTTTTAAGTGCTTTTAAAGCCAAATCGAGGGTAGCAGGGATATCTTTAAGACTCTTTTTCTTGGATTCAGACCACGTGTCAATATTGTCGTCGAAAGGACCGTAACCTAGAGCAGTGGGATCGAGTTTTTTCATAATACCATCGAGACCGGCAAGAAGCTGGGCAGCCACTGCTAAATAAGGATTGCATGTTGCATCCGGAGGACGAAACTCAAACCGTTTACAAGCTGGTTTGTCATCGTATTTCGGAATTCTTATAGCAGCACTTCTATTCGCAAGACCATAAAACTTTTTGGCAGGCGCTTCGAAACCCGAAACAAGACGGCGATAGCTATTCGTTGTTGGATTTGTTAGCCCTACTATAGAAGAAGAATGTTCCAGAACACCAGCTATATAAGCCTTTCCAATATCAGAGAAGTGTGAATATAACCCTTTCTCATCCCAAAAAAGGCTGCCGCCGTCTTTTGTCAAGTATTGATGAAAATGCATACCATTGCCGGGTTCGTTATAAAGAGGCCTCGGCATGAAAGTCGCAACCATGCCGCGGTCGAGTGCGGCCATACGAATTAAATATTTGAGCTTCATTACACTGTCAGCTGCTTTAACCGGTGGTGATGGCAACATCTCTATTTCCTGTTGACCAAATCGACCAACTTCATGATGGTGATAGCGTATGGGAATTCCTGCTTTTTCCGCTAAAAGAACGATTTCGCTACGAAGATCGAAATCCTTGTCCGAAGGAGACATCGAGTGATACCCTCCAGATGGCGGATGTATATAGCTATTTTCGCGACTGTCAGCTTCGATATTCTCGAATTGAAAAAAACAAAAGGATTCTGTGGTCTTAAACGAAGCCTTATCAAAAAGATAAAATTCGAGTTCAGGAAGCCATAAAGACTCAGCACCAAGTTTCTTTTTCAATAAAGATTCCGCACGAAAAAGAACACTTCGTGGGTCTTCGGGTATGCCTTCACCTGTATCGGCTTCGACAACTGAACAAATAAAAACCAGTGTGCGAGCTTCAGTGAAAGGGTCTAAAAAGGCCGAGCCTATATCGGGCATAAGATTCATGTCGCCACAGTTTACTCCCCGAAAACCAGGAATACTAGAACTATCGAATGGTATCCCCTCCGAGAAAAAACAAGCGGCGCGCTCAGACGTAAGCGAAACATGGTGCCAACGCCCTAATAAATCCACAAAACGAACATCGATAATAGAAATATTATCTTCCTCTATATAATTCAGGGCTTCTTCAACCGAATAAAACATAAGTCTCCTAACGATTTAAAAGTCATTTTGAAAATTATAAGTATAATCTAAATTTATTACAATATAAAAAAAATAGCATATCATACAATAACTACCAAATAACCGAAAAAACTAATAACCCAGTCAAAGTAATCTAATTTGTCAAATAAAATTCTACCTTACTAACTCAATCGAATTGCGGAAAAATAATGCCACAAAACGCTGGCGCGGGTGGAAGAGAAATGAATGGTGGGGATTTTTGCATAAATAATATAAGCGATAATGCACAACCCTCAGAATAGCAAAAGTCGTGACAGCGAAAGACGGGGGGAATAAAACAAATAAAGCTATAATCGATAAAAATCAAAATGCTAATCAATCAGCTTAGATATTTTCCTTTACCTAACTAACCCTCAAGATGCCTATCTCAGAAATCGAGAAAATAATAACAAAAAAAGCCCGGAATAAACCGGGCTTTTCCAGATAGATTTCTTTTTAGATTATTTAAGGTCAGCCTCGCTAATAATGCGACCTTTCTCCCATAATAAATTATAAGTCATATCGAAATATTCGATCAAGTCTTTATTCCGAACGAGAATTACAATAAAATCCTCTGGAGCAAGATTGAGGTTCAAAACGATAATACTGGCGAAACGATCATAAATCGTCATTTTCATGGGAACCTGTGGCACAACCCTCAGCTTAGCAATACCTTTAGAAATCTGCTTCCGAAGATAAGCCTTAAAACCTTCATCATTAAGCATCTCCTCGGCCGCAAGCATATTGGTAGGGAAAGTCTTTTTTTCGGTTAATTTATCAAGTGCACCAGGCTTTTCCATCATAAGATCGACAATAGAAGGTAAACACGTCATTACCTTAAATGTGTTTCTAGTTTGTGAATAATATCTTGTCATCCACTCAGTTACATGGCGATATCCCTTCAAAATCATAAACTCAACATCTGCCTCTGAAGGAAAATCTATATTTTTATAAAGCGATTGCGCCCTGGCTTTGATAATCGACATTCCCTCTTCGACATGCTTCTTATCCTCCTCTAAAACTTGAAGCCTTTTTACACTGAGATTCAGAAAAGATTCTTCCGGAGGAAGAACCCTAAACCTCGAGGGTTTTCCCGAAACCTCAGCTACCAAACCTTTATTAAGCAATATCTTCATAAGAGTATAGGCATGTGGTCTGCTTATATCGATTTTCTTTAGCGCTTCGGAAATCGTTGCTTCGCCCATATCTAGAAGTCTTAGATATAGGTCAACCTCTCCATCGCTAAAACCAAGTGTTTTCATTGTTGCTCTCATAATAACCTCTTCTTGTATTATATATTTACATATTACAATGTTTTATGTCTTATTCTACATATAAGCAATTTAAACAAATATAATTTAAAATCAAGTTTTCATTACTTTTTGTAGAGTCCTGTGGAGCTTCTCGAAATTGAAGGGTTTGCTGATATATTCGTCCATCCCAGCGGCAAGAAACCGTTCTTTATCTCCGGGCAAAGCGTGCGCAGTAAGTGCTACAATCGGTATATGCCCACCGCTCGAATTCTCATTCTCGCGAATCCTTCTTGTGATTTCTACACCATTGAGATCGGGGATACCAATATCCATAAGTATAGCATCGTAATCGCCATATTCCCAGAGGACAAGAGCGTTTTTTCCGCTATTTGCGAACTCGACTGCCCAACCAGCTTCGCATAACATCGATTTCACAACTCGTTGGTTAACATAGTGATCCTCAACAAGTAAGATGCGCTTAAAAGACTCATCATCAACCCCGCAACTCTCGCGGCGACCATAGCCCTCGACACCAAGTATATCCAGAGATGAGTCGAGTAATTCTGGTGGCGAAACCGGTTTTGAAAGACAAAAAGTTATCCCGCTATTGAGAATCTTCTCTCTCTCTTCGTAGCTTTCACTATCGGTGATAAGAACAGATACCCTAATAAAATCCTCGTGCATTTTCTTAAGAGATTCGGCAACCTCCAGAGGTTTCGAATCACTATCCGTTGTATCCCAAACAACTATATCGACTGGATTACCACTTTTTTTTGAGTTTTTTAGGAATTTAAGAGCCTTTTTTTCGTCGGGTTCGACTATTAATTCGAAGCCCCATATCTCGTAACTCTCAGCTATATTTTTATTCTCTTCACTGTCGCGAGCAACAAGGAGGACTTTTTTTCCTTCTAAACTATATCTATAAGCCATATCGTAATTCCTTTATGATAAATCGAACACGATAGTGAAATGAAAATCGCTGCCAATACCAACTTCGCTTTCTACCTCTATATCTCCTCCCATCAATATAATGATACTTTTAGCTATCGCAATGCCCAAACCCGTGCCTTTTTTATATTTAGTGGAACTATCCGCTTGTTGATAACTTTCGAAAATCATTTTCATTTTTTCTTTTGGAATACCAATACCAGTATCGATTATATCGAACTTGATTGTTTCTTTTTTCTTATCACTGTTTTTTATCTCTCTAATTACAACTCGAACCGAGCCTTCATCAGTAAACTTAATTGCATTGGAAACGAGGTTCAAGAGGACCTGCTCCAACCTAAATGCATCGCCAATAAGCAAATCTGTGACATCGGAAGAAATCTCGATCGAAAAATCAAGAACCTTCTTTTTCGCGAGAACAACCATTTTATTTCTGAGAGATAAAACAGTTTCGCGAAGAGAGAATTCCTCCTCAGCTAGCCTCATCTCGCCTGCCTCGATCTTCGAGAGATCGAGTATATTATTTACTATTTTGAGCAAGTCCTTACCCGATTTGTAAGCCAGGCGAATATTCTCTCGTTGTTCAGCGTTTAACTGCGAACGAAGTGTAATCTCTGTCATCCCGAGCAGCCCATTAAGAGGGGTGCGGATTTCGTGACTCATATTAGCCAAAAACTGAGTCTTGGCCTTATTAGCTTTTTCGGCGATACGTTTTGCCTCAACCATTTCCTTCTCGGCACGGATACGACTGAGAGCAACCGAGGCCTGATTGATGAAGGACTCGATAATGTCTGCATTATCTATATCGGTTTGTTCTGTAGTGATAATATTAGCGCTTCCAAAAAGTTGCCTATCCCATGAGAAACCGATGGTGTAAATATTACCTAAATTAAGCTCCTCTTTTATCTCCTCAGATACGGTTTTGGGTATTTGCCCAAAACTCAGGGCGTTTAGGTCCCCCATAGATTGAAGACAAACTAAACGACTCGAAAGCAGTTGCGCAATAGCATTATCATCGTTAAGCTTGAATCCTATTCCTATCATATCTTTCCCGAGCTTTCGGCGAAGAAGCTCGCGTATATCCTCGATATTTGCATATGCCTCGATCACAAACTCCATGGTCTCTGTATTTTTTGAATTTACGAGGATTTTAGATGAAGGATATAATTTTCTGAGACCCTTAGCAAGGAACTCGAATAGCTTTTTTTGGGAGGATATCCCGAGAAAAGCAATACTCGAGTCTGAAAGGAATTTCATTTCCTCGAGCCTCTTTTTAGCCTGAGCGTTTGCGATCTTTTCTTGGGTTATTTCTCTCCCAAGATAAAGAGCGCTATAATTCCCCCCTTTTTTGTTCCTTAAATAGCGCGAAATCCATACTATGGTTTTTAATTCGCCATTTCGAGCTTTAATAACCGTTTCGATCTCAACTTCTTCATTATTTCTAAAAGCGCTTAAAACCTTTTCTTTTAAGCTTTCCGAGGTCCTTTTATCGTAAAGTTTTTCCCATATTATATCGTTTCCAACAACCTCGTCGCGAGTATAGCCACTAATTTCCTCTGCAGCCTTGTTCCAAAGAAGAACGCGCCCCTCAGAATCTATAACATCCATCCATATTTTTGCATTATCTACAACACTTTCGTGGAATTGAGCAAGATTTTGGATTTCTTCCTTGGACCGGCGGTGTTCGTCAATTTCCTTGATAAGAGATATTTTGGTATCTCGAAGTTCTTTTGTCCTTTTGGCAACAATCTCCTCGAGGCGATTTTTATAATGAAAAATCTCATCCTGAAAATCGACCTTTTCTGTAATGTTTCTTATGAGAACAGCAGCTCCTCCATTATCTTGTAAAGATGTTGATATAACTTCTGCGGGGAAAGTCAAACCATCTTTGCTTTTAGCTTTCGAAAGACCTATCAAAAAACCCTCATTTTTAAGGGATTCTATTGGGTCGGGAAGCGCATCGGTGTTTTTAGTTATAGATGAGATAAGATCAGTTTGTTCAAGGCCTATAAGCTCGTCTTGTGAATAACCGAACATCCTTTCAGCAGCCCGATTAGATAGGATTATTTCACCTAATCCATTCGTTACAATAAGAGTATCTGGGCTAATGCCATCGATTATCTTTGAAAGCTCCTGTTCTCTTTTGTTGGAAGTCCACCATTTTCTATATGCGAATAAGATTGCAAGTAATTGGATTAAAAAAACTATATTGACAAGCGTATGCGTTAAAGGAATAGACACATAGGATAATAGAAATTGATAGATCTCGTTTACTAGATCTATACTTATGCTAAATATTACTAAAGCAATGGCAAGAATCGCCATTAAAGTGATCTTTATGCTATTATGTTTTTGGTTTTTAATGAATTTCATTTCTAACAAACAAATATTGAATTATTGCAAATCGCCTTATTAATAATTCACGAGATATATATTATTGATTATTTTAATTATTATTGACAAATGAGCAACAATTTTATGTAATTTCTAGATATATACGGACTTGAAAGAGAAAATCAATATTTCCGCAACTATCCTCTAAAAAGCCCCTAAATCTTTCAATCCGGGAAAGGATCGGAGGGAAACGAAAAAGCCCGGCGGTGAGACCGGACTTTTTTTTCCATAAACAATGTATAATGAAGAATGGGTTCTATTTAATCAAGCTAACCTGTTTTGTAATCTCGCGACCTGCGCCGTTGAAGCGTATGAAGTATGTTCCGCTTGCAACATCACGACCGAGATCATCAATGCCTGTCCATGTATAACGGTGGATACCTGGGTCGAGGATGCCATCATGAATCGTGTTAATTTTCCGACCGAGTAAATCGAACACCTCGACGCGAACCACACCACCATCGCCCTCCGCAAGGCCAAACTCGATACGAGTGCTGGCATTGAACGGATTCGGCATCGGGGACTCGATATAGAACTGCTTAGGAACAGCCGCAACCTCGCCAACTTCCTTTGCAACCCAGGCAAGAGGAGCATTGGCGATGATCTCTATATTATAGATATTGCCATCACCAATGAAGCTATAATCCTTCTGCTCCAGCATATCGATATATTCATCATGGGCGGGGTCTTTCAGGTGAAGACGCATTCCTTCGGGAATGTCATCGACATCCCAGCTAACATTAACTTTTTGGCCCTTCACAGCGCGTCCATCAATGACAGCTGGCCAGCTCATTACAGATGTGCGCTCGCCTTTGAACATCGAGGAAACCTCTTGGCTCTCATCATCGAGCATGAAAACTCGAAGATGCGGCGCGGGATAGGTATAATCAGGCATTTCATAAGTTGAATAAACCGGATTAGCAGCCATTTCACTGTATTCTCTATATCCAATGAAGTTGGCAAAATCGCGCTGGCCATAAATCTCGCATTCTGCACCGAGCCTAACTTTCCATTGCGAGACAATCTCGTAGATCGGCGCTGGGCGCTCACGCCTACGAGCAATTAGGCTATGCGGACGCATTCTGATATATACAGTATCGTCGATAATGGCTGGTGCATCTCCTGTCTTAACCCAAACTCCCTCAGCCTCGAAAATCGCATCTTCATCTCCAATCGAGGCATTCATTGGAACATAGCCCCCATCACGATATACCTGTGCGGTAGCATCTATCCATCCCGAGGTCGCAGCTTCATCAACCACTTTTTTAACTGTGGTATCCGAAGCAAGATAAACCTGTGCTTCGGCCCATTGGACATCTATTGTATCGCTTAAATCAGGGTCGAAGAATGGATTAGCAATCATGTTATACATAGAGTAAGAAGAGCCATTGAAAACGCCAAGAGGAATATCATAAGGTTCGGTAGTATCAACAAGCGTTCCAAAAACATCGATAGGAAGTGAATCACAGTGATCCTGAATGAACCAGTAACCGCGACCCGGCCAGAAAGGTTCGACGCTACCCTCGATGGGAACACCGGGTCCACGGTAGCGACGGTAAGCGCCAGTTTCAGGATAATATTTGCTGACGCTCCACCAATTTCCATAGACGCCAAATACTGAGTCCTCGATGCTTATAGCATCGCAAAGCACGCAATTCGAGTCGAGATCGTCATATACAACAACTTCTTGGTCTCCTCTGCCATCGCTTCTACCCATTGCGGGCGGCCATCCCGCTGGCACAGAACCACCCTCTCGCTCGACATGCTCACGATAAGCTACAGTGTCTTCAACAGGATAAAGCGGAACACCCATAAGGCTATAGCCACGCCACATCAGCATATTCGCCGCCATCATTGCCACAATTCTTTCGCCATAAACGATGGTTTTTGTTAAAGGCTTATCCAGCGGCTCCCACTCGCGGAGGTTTACAGTAAACCATCCACCGGTGGTTATTTCAGGGAAGGCTAAATGGCAAGCAGCATCGGCCCAGCTTGGGGTGGTCACCCAGTCATTGTCGTCAGTATAGCCAGTGGTTGGTGTTCCGGCAACATTACATTCATTCCAGGTAACACCATCAACCGTGCCGGGTGTTCCTGTAAGCGGGTTATAAACTATGTCGACAACACATTTAAATTGCTGATAGTAATCGCAAGTAACTGTAGCTCCCGCTTGTGCCGCAGAAATCGGTCCGGTGTGGTCTGTATCTATTGTAAGCCAACGAATTACGTCAGAAGCAGGAACATAGCTTTCATTGTAATCGTCAAATGTCCAATCCTGATCATAGTCAGCCCAAGTTGTAACAGAGGTGCCATCGTAAATTGGAGTGGTTTCGGCGGATGACCCCTGATTGGAATAAGAAACCTTCACATAATCGGAGGCATCAAGTGTCTTCATTTGTGTATAAGTAACAGGATCCCAATCGACGTAATCTTCATCATTTTTTGTATTGGCTGCAAAAATAACCTTGTATTGAGTCTTGTAAACGGCTGAAACGCTGTGGCTTTGATAGAATGGGAACCATGTATCGTTCGCCGCTGCGTCGTTAAACGAAGCGCCGGTAGTTGAACTCCAATGGTCGAAGTAAAACAGTGTATCGACCACGACAACCTGAGCCTCGGCGTGTATCTCCAATTTTCCTGTAGGTTCATACCAACCTTGTTGGGGCGTCAGCTCGGCATCGAAGGTCGGTGTGTATCCAAGATCGGCCATGGAATAGTCTATCTGCAGATTGAATGGCCGATGGATGTAGCCCTGCTGGTCGACATAAGTCCCATCTTCGGTGATATCGGCCGCAGTTTGCGCGATAGCGCCCTCGCTCATTATATAGGTCGAGCCGGCATCACTTTTGCCCGGAACGCCCGGCGCAAAAGTATTTCGCTCCATCTTATATTGGCCTAACACCACACCTGTAAGACAAAGCATTAAAATGGCGGAAATTAATAAAACACTATTTTTCTTTACCATAACGCCCTCCTTAAACGGGCCTTGTTCCTCAATTAAAATACAACCCAACCCAACTCTCGTTAAAAACTAATGCACAGACCATACCAAAACGCTAACCATATGAATATCAATACATTAAATTCAAAAGTAAAATTCTCTTTGGGCATTATCCCCGATTATCAACATCCGCTAAGGGGAATATTCCCCAGTTATCATTTTTAACTATATTATTACGCTATCCTCTAATTATATGCCTTCATCCTAAATATTTCAATGGTTTAATGTAGATTTCAAAACAACAAAAAAACTCTGTCAAAGCTCACTTTAAATCTCTGCCATGAAGTGAACAATTTACAAAGGCGCCGGAATACCAGCGCCTTTGTTACAAGCATTATATGAAGGCTATTCGAGAGACGGAACATCGATCTCATTGATTGAATGCTTTTATCACACAATCGACTGCGTTATTTCATTGATTTTAAAGAACTTACGGCGATTTGGGTAATTTAACCCATTTCGTAGGGGAGCACCCCTGTGTGCTCCCGCTCGTCACGCCAACGCCATTCGGTTTTACCGCGCCGGGAGGGCACGGGGACCCGCCCGTCGGAATTTCGGTAGGACGGACATTCTTGTCTGTCCCCGAACAGGCAGGAATGCCTGTTCTACCGACAATCATTGTTTTCAAATCCGTCGCGGGCGGGTTTCAAACCTGCCCCTACGGGGAAATATCGTTGTCTTCTTTTTCAATCTGCATTCTCTTCCTATCGCTCCACCCATCACATTTCTTTTATAACGCGTTGAACTCTTCGACACTAAGTTCGGCTTGTTTCAATAACCTACCGAGAATGCCGACACCAAGTTCCTTGTGCTGAGGAACGGATAATGTGTATCGGTATCCTTGTTTAACAAGCATAATATGAGAACCAACCTGTCGATCTATTGTCCATCCCGCTCGTTCGAGTTTTTTTACCGTAGCAGCGCCAGAGCATAATTTAAGGCGACGGCTCACACCAAAACCTCTACCAGCAACGTCTTACGTTGCTTTGCCTTGTCGTTCATAACCGATAGCCATCCTAAAATAGCCTCTTTTATATTTGTTTCAGCTTCGGCTGCTGTTCGCCCCTGAGAGACGCAGCCGGGTAGCCCCGGCACCTCGGCAACATAATATCCTGTCTCATCCTGCTCGATGACAACCTGTAATTTCATATAATCTCGCCTCCATAATCTGCCTTGTTTATTCGGTCGAGACGCATATATGCGTCCCCTACAGCGCAATCATCGTTTTCAATCTTCCGCACGGGAGGGCACGGGGACCCGCCCGTCGGAATTTCGGTAGGACGGACATTCTTGTCTGTCCCCGAACAGGCAGGAATGCCTGTTCTACCGACAATCATTGTTTTCAAATCCAGGGAATGCTATTGTATTAAAAGCATCTCCACGATCATTTTATCGATCTTATTAATCTCCTCATTATCGAGCGTCCCGAGTTTATCCTTAATCCGCCTATCGTCTATCGCCCTTAATTGAAAGACCAGAGCTACAGAATCGGTTTTCAATCCGTTGGACTCCGAAGGGCTAACCTCGATAGTATGCGGATATCTCAGAGCGCTGAGATTAGATGTAAAGGGAATGATTATTGCGATATTAGCCTCTACTTCCGATATAATGATTGCCGGACGCATTCCGGCTTGCTCGTGTCCACCGGTAACCGGAATTTCAACTAATATGATTTCCCCTTTTCTCATTACAATGCCGCCTCGAAGTTCGCAAGCGTTTCGTCGCTCAACATATCCCACTCGTTGAACTCCTGTTTCAACTCGATTCGTCTATCTATAGTGTCGAGGTAAAACAGAATAGCCCTTTCTACTATCTCCTGTTTATCGAACCCGAGCGTATCCGATGCGGATTTCACCCTTTCGTCGATTCGTTTAGATAATTCGATTTTCGTCTTTTGTTTGGACAATTCTGTTTTCATCTATGTTAACTCTTCCTTTTCAAATCCGTAGGGGCGCGGTCTCCGCGCCCGATTTGTAGGGGCGGTTCGAGAACCGCCCGTTTCCATATCACGATTATCGTAATTTGACGACGGGCAGGTCTAAGACCTGCCCCTACGGGGAAATATCGCGTTCATCGTTTTCAAATCGTCCGTTACCTCCCCGCGAAAAGCGCGGAGAAGGGAATTTTGCTACGGCGTCCGGATATTCAGCCCGGTATTGGTTGCGTCGAATGTGCCAAGATGGCTGACATCGAGATTCGTGATGTGCAGCTCCGTGCTCGCCGCCGGTTTCACCCAATACGTGTTGTTCGTCTTATTGACCTCCAGCTCGTAGAATATCGTGGGACCGCTGATGGTGGAGTTCGTGCTACCGTCGAATCTAACGATATTATTATCGTGCGTGAACGTCCCGCTGTTCGTCCAGTTCTTGGCGACATACATCGTGCGACCATTAGTGTCGAAGGATTTGCCCAAATTAATCGTGAAATTCCCGTTGATATCGAAGTTCTGCGTGCTGCCGGTTTCTATATAGTATGTTCCATTAACATTGACATGGTTGAAATACGAGCCGGCACGCGTAAGGCGGAGATAGCTGCTGCCGGTTAAGTTCATCACGGCGGTTAATCTGCCGTAGTAGATCCCCCCGCCAGCATCGTTTTCTCGATAATATTGGCTTATATTCAATGTGCCACCTGAATGGGATATAACCCCGTCATAGTTCTGGAGATGCTGGACAGAAACCGTTCCGCCGTCGATTTGCGTCAAATTCGATGTAAAACCGTTTTCTTGTTTCCAAACATAATCCAGATCGACCGTCCCGCTTGTCACGTAGAACTTCCCATTGTAGTTGTATGAATAATAGTTGCCCGCTGTTCCGAAGTTCAGTGTCCCGCCGTTCACCGTCGTGTTGCCTAAAGTGCCATAATTATAGTATTCCCTGGCGATGTTTGTTGTCCCGCCGCTAAACTGGGCATATGCGCCGTTGTATTTGTAGAAACGGTATCTGCAGGTGCATGTTCCGTTCGAGACATACAGCCCACCGGTATTATTTAGATCATAAGAGTAGCCACTAAGGGAACTACTGGCATTATCGAGGTATATCCGCCCGGCGTTGTATGTATATACGTTGTTCGAAGCGTAGACGGCATTGCGCACATAGAAACGCCCCTGATTGGCGCGCAACTGGTAGCAGTTCATATTGCCGCAGGTATAAACATAGTTGGTGCTTTTATCGTTATATACATATCGAGCGGTTTTGCCGCCGAAATTTACGTAGAAGCTGTGGGTATAGCCCGTGCCGTTCAGGAAGCGGATAAACCCCCCGTTACAGGTTACATTCGAACTGGTGTGGAAATATAGGCCGCAGTAGGACGTCGATGTGCTATAAGCGCCGCAGATATACAGGTTTGGGCTGCCATCCATGGTGAGTGTAGCGCCGCTTCTGAGACGGAAACCGTGATCACCGTCTCCGCGTCCACGATATTTCACATAAGTATTGCCGCCATTTAAATCCACTGTGGCGCCGCTTTCGACATAAAGCCTGTCGTCTATTCGCAGTGTTCCGCTGTTCACCTCGACCTCGCCACCGGTCCGAAGGTAGATATCGGAATACCCATAGCCCGAATTGCTGCCTATGTAACAGGTGCCGCCGTCAACCTGCAGCTTGCCGCCGCTTCGAATCTCCATCCTGCCAGAGGTATTGAAATTCTGGTGGAATGTCCCGCCGCTATTTATATCGAGTGTGCCATAAAGCCACGTATAGAAGTTCGTGTTCGTGCCGGTAACGGAGCCGCCGCTGTTGATGGTCAGGCTTGCACAATCGTAAGTATACGAACTCGTTCCCACGCCAAGAGAGCTTGTGAGCACAGGATAATACGTGCAACTGCTGGGTATCGT
>JAGLDC010000006.1 GCA_023145965.1 bacterium
GGTACCTTAGCTCAGTTGGTAGAGCATCGGACTGAAAATCCGTGTGTCCGCAGTTCAATTCTGCGGGGCGCCATTTTTTTTCTCATTTTCCATTTAAGTTGCTACTAGTTTTTTATTTGGTTTCAAATAATATCGAGGCTATATCCATCAATTATCAAGGAATTGATCGCCCTGTTTGTTCAAATGAAATAACATTTGCTTGGTAGAGGATTTAGATTGAATTTCTGTATCTTACCTGAATAAGCCTCCTGTATTTCGATAACTCTCCAGAAAAAAGTGTTGATCTTTAGAATTCTCGTCGCTTTTTTGTGGTGTCCGTTTCCTCGGCGTGAATTTGAGTTTGTTTTCGATTCCAATACCTAATAGACAATGGAAATATGATCCCATAAGGCAGCCATATCGACCAATTAAATGGGCTGGAAATGAAAAAAAGCATAGCGAGAAATAATATCGAGATAAATCAATGGGCAATGATAGCTTTAATAACGAAGTGCTTTTATCGAGGTCCTTTAGTATTTTTTACAGCAAAATAATCCTCGACGGTAGCTTCACCTAAATTCATCGTCACACCAATAACAGCAAAAATCACTATCAAAAACCGATTATCCATGCACATCGGTTTAACTGGGGCTTAGAGGTTGTTTACTCTTCAGATATTGTATCTGCGAATTTTCTTTTTTTTGTCGAACTCATGGCTCGTGCGAGGAAGATTGTGTCTTCGTTATGTTCGAGGAATATCCTTAAAAGCACCATAAGAGGCACAGATAATAGCATCCCAGCTACGCCCCAAATGTAGCCCCAGAAGACCAGCCCAAGTATGACAGTAAGCGTATTAAGCTTCATGCGATTGCCCATAAGCATTGGATCGAGAATATTCCCAATTATTACTTCGGTTATCACTAGAAGTAAAGAGTAAATTACAATAGCAACACCAGAATCGAGATAAATAAGGCCTAATAAAATTGGAGGAATGGTTGCGATAATAGAACCGATACTTGGAATAAAATTCAAAGCGAAAGCTAGGAAACCCCAAAATAACGCAAATTCGATCTTAAACGCCAGGCATATAAGCCAAAAACACAGACCAGTTAAAGCACTTACAAAAAATTTAAGCCCAATATAAGATGAAATAGAGTGAATGATATTATTAAATTCTTTAGCAAAGCGTTTGCCTCCGCGATCCTTGAAAACAAACTCGATATAGTCCTCGTAATTAGATATTCCCGATAATAGAATAATGAAATAGAGAGCAAACATGAAAAAGGAACCTGTGATTGAGCCGAGGAATTTAGCAAAACCTCCTAAAGCACTGCCTAACCAATCTCCTTTGAATGGTTCTGTTATGAAGTGTTTAACCTGATAAGAGGAAAGAGTGACGCTGAGATGAGCGTTTATCCATTCTACAACAAAATCCAATTTACGGTTGAAATTGAAAACAAGTTCATCGCTGTTGTCCGCTACCTGTCCCACTGTGGAGGAGATAATTGAAACGAACACCGATACTAAAGCGAGTGTTAGTATCGAAATAAGCGTGATAGCTATCCAATTCGGGATTTTTTTGCGGATTAGGAATGTTAAAATTGGCTGAAGGAGCATTACCAAGAACAATGCCAAAATTAAAGGAAGAATCAAACCAGATAATTCCCTGAAAATCCAGAAGACGATAACGAAACCAAGCAGTAAGAAAACCGGTCTGCTCCAGTCTTTTTTTGAATACGGACTCATATCAAACAATTAATACAATTTATTCTCATTTGTCAAGACACAAAAGTTAATAAAGATGTAACTTTTGCTTTTTTAAATTATTGAATTGCACTTGATAAATTTAGGCTATATATTAAACGCTATGCAGAAGAAAGATTCAGTTCCAAAACTCATATTGATATACGGCTTCCTGGTTCTCTGGACTCTGGGAACACTGTATCCTGTGATGAGGGTGATAACAATTTCCCTGAGGCCCGCCGATAAGCTTCTTTCAACTTCACTAGCAACAATTCCAGAAAATGCTTCATTAAAGAACTACGCCACTCTGTTCACAGATACTCCATTTTTAAGATGGTTATTGAATTCTTTTATTGTCACGACGGTAGTCACTGTGACCGGAGTCGTGTTGGCTTCGATGGGCGGTTATGCGATAAGTAAATTTAAATTTGGCGGGAAAAAGGCCGCGATGCAAAGCCTTCTGACTACCCAGATGTTTCCTGCAACCATGCTTCTTCTCCCTATGTATATCATGTTGGCAAAACTGCATCTCGTGAATTCCTATCTGGGTCTTATGATCGCTTATTCGGCAACAGCACTACCGTTCTGTATTTGGCAGATGAAGGGCTATTATGATACTATCCCAAATTCGCTGATCGAGTCGGCTCGTGTGGATGGTTGCAATAACTGGGGGGCATGGTGGAGGGTGATACTTCCATTGGCCGCTCCTGCACTAGTGATCACAGCGCTTTTTTCATTTATGGCTAGCTGGAACGAATATGTTGTTGCTGCAGTGATATTGCAAGAACCGACGATGTTTACTTTGCCGGTCGGTCTGAAGATGTTTCAGGGTAACATGTCCACTCAATGGGGGCTTTATGCTGCAGGAAGTTTTATCGTTAGCGTACCGGTTGTCGTTCTTTTTATTGTCCTAAGCCGATGGCTTGTCGGTGGGCTTACACTCGGTGGTGTGAAGGGATGATTAAAATATTTAAATATCTTGTTAGTAATAAAAAATAATCCATACAACATTTTCCCTTGCAATATGATCTTTCTGATATTATTTTGCCGGAGATTATAACGAATTAATAAAACACGAGGAGTGATTATGTTTTCTAGAAGGGTGTTCTTTTTTGCTATTTTTGCGTTGTTATTCGTTTTCAGCGCAGTAGCAATGCCCCATATTATTCAATATCAGGGCAAGCTAACTGATCTTTCAGGTGTCGGTTACAACGACACCCTGGACATGAGCTTTCGGATATTCAATGCCCCGACAACAGGGGCCGCTCTCTGGACCGAGAATCATCATGCCCCTGGCAACGACGTTCCGATTGTCAAGGGCCTTTTCGATGTTGCGCTCGGTTCCGCCGGAACACCGATAAATCTCGACTTTCACGAGGATTATTGGCTCGAGATAACGGTAGATGGCAATATCCTTCTGCCACGGGTCAAGCTCGACACCAGCCCTTACGCTTTTCGCGCGGCGATAGCGGACAGCGTGGTCGGCGGCGCGGCCGGTGATACTGCTTTTTGGGAGATCGGCTTCAACCTTATAAATCCGAAGAACAACGACGACGTTCAAATTAACGACGACGGCGACAACCTATTAGGCGATATTTATGTCAACATGGACCACGCCGCAAATGGCTCCGATGGCATCTATGTGTATAGAGATGGACTTTATTATGGCCCCGATGTCGCGAATATCCATGCATACAGAACCGGCGCCTCCGATATCGACAACGGCGGAACCAGTTGGAATTATGGTGATGTGGACGCAGCTATAAAGGGCTATACCCTATGGGGCAACAAATATGTGGCCGCCATCGCTGGCTATAACTGGTTCGACTACGACACGAGCGCCGCAGTTTTGGGCGGCGATTACGACGGAAGCTCTTTCGGTGCACTCGGATATTCTTGCGACGGCAATATCTATTCCGGTTATTTCTTCGGCGAAGCGGTGCATATCCATCCGATCAGCGAACCATTATGGCCTGTCGAGGGAGATATTTATACAAACGACGCCGATCACAATCTGTATTACTACGACGGCACGAGCTGGGTCGATCTGACGGCGGTTGGCGGACCAGGAACGAGCCAATGGACGGACCACGCGACCGATCCTTACATCTATGCGAATAATAATGCTGGAGTTCAGGCTTTCGATGCCGGGGAAGACACGGTTCTTATTGTTAACGCTTTCGGAACCTACGCTGGAACAGCCATAAGGGGCCTCGGAGACTATGGACCGGCTGACACATGTCTTGGGTATCTCGGTTTTGGTGGCACTTTAGTAGGCCATCCAGAAGGTTGGAGAGGTGCTGGTGTATATGGTTATTCCGAAGCTTCTGTGGACGCAATCTATGGCTTTGCCGCCGACGGTGGAAACGGTGTTTTAGGTGTAGCTCAAGGTTGGAATGACGAATTATGGCGCTTTGGAGGTGTTCGCGGTTACAATGCCGATAGTCTTACTGACGGGCGACTCGGAACCTGGCATTACGGCGGTGAGTTCACGAAGGGTCTCCTGCTCAATCCCGAAACGACGAACCCGTGGGTTTCGGAAGGCGCGATCTATGCGAACTCAACCGACCATAATCTATATTATTACGACGGCACGAGCTGGGTGGATTTGACGGCGACCGGCGGCGGCGCGGACGCCGACTGGACTATCGGATCGGGTATCATTTACAATACTACCGACGATGTCGCTATCGGGACTGCTACTGCATCAGCATCAGCTAAACTGACCGTTCAAGGCGGCGATATTCAACTCGAATCGGATAATGATTTCATCGACATCAACGATTCTGGAACGAGCCTAACGGGATATAGATTTTACCGTAGTGGATCCTTCCAGGGAGGGCTTTTTCAAGGACCCGAATTAGCCTATTTATCCGGTTCCGCTATAAATTACACACTTGCGGTAGACCTAGCCAACGAGAGGGTCGGAATTGGGACTAACACACCTTCGGTTAAACTCGACGTCAATGGTGACGCGCGGATCACCGGCGATCTCGAAGTTACCGGCGAAATCGACCCGATCGCGGTGACTTATGAACCGCAAGCTGCTGCACCTCCGGTAGCCGAGGGCAAACTATATTATAACGATGCCGCAAACGAACTTCGCGTTTACGACGGCACAACCTGGCAGAGTCTCGGCGGCGGCGGCGGCGGGGGTGGAACGGTCAATTTCGTTCCGATGTGGACGCCCGACGGCAGCACGCTCGGCGACTCCAGAATAGACCAGAGTGCAACGCAAATCCAGATAGGCGGAACCGGATCGATGCAATCCAACCTGCTCGTATATTGCGATGAAACAAGCGATAAGAACGCGATCTTCGGTGGCAATCTCAATAGCGACGTTACCGCTGGAACAGCATGGAACCATGACGATTTCGGCGCGGGAGTCTACGGTTTGAATGAAATTAATGCCGCGTATCGCGCCGGTGTTGTAGGGTTGCCCTATAGTGTTTATGGTGATCATACAGCCGGTGTTGTCGGCGCGAATTCCGACGGTTCGGTCTATGGCGGCCTCGGATATAGGATGGGCGGCTTAGATTACGCGGGCTATTTCGTCGGCGACGTCAGCATCGACGGTAATGTCGGTATCGGGACGACAACCCCATCTCACAGCCTTACAATAAGCAATACTGTCGACGATAATACGCTGCGCCTCATCGGCCCCGACGCTTTAGGTTACGGCGCGAGGCTGAATTTCGGCGACGGCGATTATGCGTATATCGAGGAAGTAACCGACGATGATCTCTTAATTCATGCTAGCGATACACTTATATTAAGAGGTAACGACGCTTTAAGGCTTTATATTGATTATAGCGATGGCAACACTGGCCAGGTTCTAACCAGCGATGGCACGTATGCCTCATGGCAAAACGCTCCCGGCGGCTTGTCCGGCACCGGTTTGTTAAACAAACTTGCGATATGGAGCGGAACATCAGCACTTACTTACGATAATTACCTGTCATACGACGCTGCCAATGACCGCCTGCAATTCGGTTCGGGTGAATGGTTCGAGGATGACGGCGTTTTCACTATAGCGACGAACTCGGACTTCGTACCGAATATCGACAATACGCGCGACCTTGGCTCCGCGACAAAAGAATGGGCCGATCTCTATATCGATGGAACCGCATATCTCGATGCTATCGAGCTTGGCGGAGTCACGCGGACGACATGGCCGGTCGAGGGCCTTTGGACAGACAATGGCACTTATATTTCCGCCAACAACGCAACCAACGTCAGAATTTACGACAATATTGGCACCGGTTTAATCTATATAAGCGGAACCGAAAGTTCTGCTATCACAAACTGGAGCAACGACGGGTCATCGATCAAACATTGTTACAATGCCGGTACCTCTCTATACGGTGTCAACGTATCTGCCAGTAGCGCCAATACGGATTACGGTATCTATGCTTCCGGGGATGAATATGCCGGCTACTTCGCCGGAAAAGTAGAGATAAACAATAGCACACAGCAATACAGCCTCGAGGTTAATAACACTAAGGCATCCTCTTTCAACCGTGCTATACACGGCGAAAGCGATGCCAACTACGATTTCCAATACGGCGTATATGGAAGAGCGAACACGCCGGGAAGCGCATCGAACTACTATGCGTATGGAGTCTATGGTTACGCCGATGTCAATGACGGCGCTGCAAGCACCGACGATGCCTGGGGCGTCAGGGGTTCGGCCTACGCCGACGATGTCGCTTACGGCGTCTATGGTTACGCTTTCAGCGGCGCCACTACCTATTACGGCGTTTATTATTCCGGCGGTCTCGGTGGAACCGGAACAAAGAGCGCTATCGTCCGCACCGAGGACGGACCGAAGACGGTCTATTGCCAGGAGTCACCGGGCAACTGGTTCGAGGACTTCGGCTCGGGCGTAATCAGCGGTGGCCACGTGCATATAGAAATCGCCGCCGATTATCTCCAGACCGTAACGGTCAACGAAGAGCATCCGATGAAAATATTCATCCAAATGGAGAACACCAGTATCGATTATAAGCTCATCAAAAACCAGACCGGCTTCGATATCGAGGTTATCGGCTCGGCAACCGGTGATGTGGCATTCGATTATCGTGTCGCTGCGAAACGCCGCGGTTACGAAGACCTTCGCCTCAAGCCCGCGCCTCATTCTTATTCGGACAATTTCCTCTATCCCGATTTAGCGGATGTCCCGCAGGAATGGCGCGTCGATTGGATCAAGAATGTCCCGGACGACAAATGGGAATCGGAATGGTTCAATCTTCTCACGCCGGAACAACTGGCGACGTTCGACTGGTATTTCGAGCAGAAAGACGAGAAAAAGCCGGCCGAACCAGTTCAGGAACCGGTCAGCAAGAACAACATTGCTAAATGAAATAATCCGGCAATAGACTTTATTGCTTGAAAATGAACGGGCGGCGCATCTGCGCCGCCCGTTTTTACAGGAGTAAGACATTGCCTACTGTTTTAAGAATCAGCGGATATCGTTTCTTCTTTTACTCGAATGAGAACGCTGAACCAGCGCACATCCACGTCGAATCGGCGGGGAAATGTGCGAAGTTCTGGTTAAACGAAGTTGCATTGGCGGAAAACCATGGATATAACTAAAAAAATAAACAGGATCAGGCATTTGGTAGAAGATAATTTGGATTTGCTAATGGGAGAGTGGCGTGAATTCTTCAACGGTTATTAAGTTTGCAGAGACCGCGTGTGCGGTGCATGTTGAATTTTTAAAATATGAATTGAGAGTTTCTCTAAGCGACGGAAGGAAAATTTCCGTTCCATTGGAGTATTTCCCTCGTCTTCGGGACGCTTCGTCAGCGGAGCGAAACGATTGGCGCCTTATTGGCGGCGGTGTGGGCATTCATTGGGAGAGGCTTGATGAAGATATATCCATCGAAGGTTTGCTTAAAGCTTAATTCGGATTATCACAAATTCCCACAAAGGGCGGCGCAAGCCGCTTTTTTATATCTGTGGATTCTCATTGTTATTTACTTATTTGTTTTGCCGTCCATGGTAACCCATGCAATTCCTTAAAAGCAATACATTAGATCTAATAACTGGCAACCAAAGGGGCGCAAATAAGATCGATAACCCAAAATTAAGCTTTGGAGTAGAAAAAAAATGTTGACATATTCTTAATATCAATATCATTCATAAAATGTAATATAAGGAGTGTATATGAAACTTAATGTGATCTTTTTCTTTTTAGTGTCGATTGTTATCGCTCAGACTTCAGTCAATTTTAATCCCGAAAATTATATTGTTGGTTCGAGTTATGCAAATCGATCACTTAGCGATATTACTTTCGACTCGGGACCTCCAGGTTTAGGATCATGGAATTTCACAAGCTATACCGATGGTAGGGTCGATACCTTTACTATAGTAGAATACTCGACCTCGATACCACATATAACCGAGTGCTTCGTAACACCGAATTGTATTCCTTATACTCATGTTGTGAGTGACACCTCGATCACCGATGGATGGATTTTCTACCGCGTCGATGCACCAACTATAACGCCTCTGGGGCTTTACGGAACATTGGATGCTGGCACCGATGTCGCTCTTTCAGCAATAGACGCCTCTCATGAACCAGTTTTCACTTTTCCTATCGACTATCTTGATAATTGGGTGGAAGCCTCGGTGGGAGAAGGAAATATAACATACGGTTTATTTAATATTAGCTATGAGTATGTGGATACAACGTGGCATAGGGTCGATGCCTTCGGCCCGGTTATTCTACCGATAGGCACATTTCAAGCTCTTAGGATAAAGCGTTTTCACTGGAAGCATGCATGGTCTGACCATATCATATTTGGTTTCGATAAAGTGGAACGTAATTACAGCTATACATGGATTACAACAGAGCTAGGTCTCACCGCTACTTTTAACGGCCCCGTTGATTCCACTGGAGGAATACCAGATTCGCTATTCACAATAGGCAATTTGTCATTTCAAGTAAATAACTCTGTCCTGGGTATCGAGGAAAACCGTGCCCTTCCTCTAGAAATTGAGATTGTCGCATATCCGAATCCGTTTAATTCGGCGGTGAACATTTTTGTCGACGGTTCCGTAGGGGAGGGTCTTGCGCCCTCCCGCGTGGAGATATTCGACCTCGCTGGGCGACGGGTGGCGCAATTGCCCTCACCCTCGGTCTCTCTCCCAGGGGGAGAGGGAGGGAATTCCTTCTCCCTTTGGGAGAAGGTGGCCGAAGGCCGGATGAGGGCCGAGTTTATCTGGCAACCGGACGCCGCAATCGGTTCGGGTATCTATCTCGTCCGTGCGACCATACCGCAACAGACGACTTCAGCCGTTTGCACGAAACGGGTGATATATTTGAAATAGCTGTCGCCCAATAGAGTGGATTAACCTAAGCGCTGGCGCGGGATAAGGAATACTGGCGCGAAATTTGAAATCGCAAATTTGGTGACAGTTTGGGGTGGTTGTTGGGATTTTTGCACATGAAAATCCCGCTGTTAATGCTTAATTGTTATTTTAGCAAAAATCGTGACAGCGCTGCAGCGAGAGAAATTTATAATAAGCTACATTGCAACGCTTGTTTAAATCAACGATCTCCAGATTTCACCACTTAATACTTGAAGTGTTCAACGAGATTCAATATTCTCATCCATGTTGTTTTTCGATTTGGAGTTAAAATGAAGAAAATGTTTTTTTATCTTATATTATTTGCAACTGCATCTATAGCTCGCGAGGTTGTTTTTTCATACTCGCCGAATGTCACCGCCGAAAGCGTTAATATAGCTGGCTCGTTTAATAATTGGAGCAAAGATGAAACTCCTATGTCCGACCCGGAAAGCGACGGCAAATGGAGCGTGACGCTCGATCTCCCGGATGGCGAATATCAATATAAATTTGTCGTTAACGGTGCCACATGGATTCAAGACCCGAATAACCCAAAGGGTGCGCCCGATGGGTTTGCCGGGAGTAACTCGGTGATTGTGGTTGGGGATTGGGAAAAGTTCACTGAGGTGGCCTCGCGAGGCGATGGGAAAATACTCGATGCCGCGATATGGCACGAAAATACAATCCCTTATCTTTGTGACGATGGTAAAGGTTATTTATGGGTGCGTGTCCGGGTGAAGAAAGATGATGTTCAGGCGGTTCATATTCTAACGCGTAACCCAATCGGAGAAATCGACTCTAAGCCAATGCGCTATCTCTGTAGCGAGTTCCCATTCGAGTGGTTCGAGCTGGACATACCATTCACCGAGCCGATAAGTTACCACTTTTGGGTGTTGGACAAAGGCGCGGAGTTCATCTTCCCGAAGAACGAGGGCGAGTTCACAACGTCTCCAGGAAAAGCGCCAGTTTTCAGTGTTCCGGATTGGGCGCGCGGAACGCTATTTTATCAAATATTCCCCGAACGCTTTGCTAACGGCAATCCATCGAATGACCCGCAAGGAACCGTTCCTTGGGGGAATAAGCCTGAAATTGATAATTTTATGGGAGGCGACCTCGCCGGTGTGATAGACCATCTTCCTTATCTCGATTCGCTCGGTGTGGGTGCTATATATTTTAACCCGATTTTCGAGGCCTCTTCAAATCATAAGTATGACACATGGGACTATCTAAAGATCGATGATAACTTTGGCTCGAACGAGCTTTTTAAAACGCTGGATAAAAAAACAGAAGAATTAGATATTATGATTGTCCTCGATGGGGTGTTTAACCATATAGGATTCGGAAGCCCGATATTCAAGGATGTTGTCGAGAAGGGCATAGAAAGCAAATTCGCCGATTGGTTCTTCATCCATGAATATCCGGTGCATGGCCCGGAAAACCCAAATTACGAGGCATGGTGGGGCTTCGGTTCTCTTCCAAAAATGAACACGAACAATCCCGAAGTGCGCGAATACCTGTTCGGGGCGATTCGATACTGGATCGAGAACGGCGTCGATGGCTGGCGTCTCGATGTTGCACCGGATGTGCCCCACGAATTCTGGAAAGCCTTCCGCGACACGATTCGCAAAATAGATAGCGAAGCATATTCTGTTGGCGAGATTTGGGGAGACGGTTCCCAGTGGCTTGGCGGCGATGAGTTTGACGCTGTGATGAATTACCGTTTTCGCGATGCGATGATAGAGTTTTTCGCCAAATCAAATATATTACCCTCAGATTTTCTCGATAGATTGGGTGCTTATATCGCCGATTATGCAAGTCCTGTAAACGAGGTTCAGATGAACCTCCTCGGAAGCCACGACACACCGCGATTTCTTACTATAGCCCATGAGGAATCTTGGCGTTCGAGGCTTGCTCTAATTTGGGCTTTGATTTGGCCGGGCGCTCCATGTATTTACTATGGCGACGAGATCGGTATGATCGGTGAACACGACCCAGGGTGCAGAGAGGCCTTTCCTTGGAATAAAATCGATACATGGAATGACGATATACTCTCGACCGTTAGGTATTTATCCAGTGTTCGGAAGAGGAACGCGTGCCTACGTTTGGGATCATTTCGACCGCTAATTATTGATGACGATGCTAAGATCGTAGCTATTGAACGGAGATTCGGCGATGAACTGGCTGTGGTGGCGGTGAATCTTTCTGAAAATGAATATTTAGCGAGAATAGAATTGTTAAAAGCCAATTCTTGGGCCCCAGAGGATAGAATTCCATTTCCGATTAGAAAAACTACTCGTGTTACCGAGGTTTTTACTGGAAATCGCTATTACGAGATTTCCCCGCTTGAATTCACAATTCCAGCACACGATGCGCGGGTATTTATTGTAAACTAAGAGCGGCATGTTAGGTTTAAGGCCAACTATTTAATTATAGACTGACACCTAGGCTTAATCGCTTGCCTTGAAATGGCAGGCGAAGGGAATGACAGATAAATACCTAGAGCAACGGGGGTGGGCCGCCCTTTTTTTGAAAATGATAAGGTTTAAAAATCGCTTGTTGAACTAGGCTAATGAGTTAATTTATATATTGAAATTAAACTCAATCAAGCGATAAGAATGAAAACGGACGGATACTGAATTTTTTAACAAAGGAAAACCTAATGCGAAATGCTATTGTTCTGCTTATTTTATTGGCTGTTGTATGTTTTTCGCAAGCGGAAACAACACCAAGCAAGGAGGCTAAATTGGCACAAGAACAAGCGCACAAATTCTTTGCAGTCGAGTTGAATAACCAAACCTGGGGGCTTTTAACCAAGGAAAACCGGACGGAAGAGGACAATAACGCGATGATCTTGTCGGCTTACGGATCGCTATATCACTGGAGTATTGTCGGAGAATCTGTGAATCTTCAGCGTGGCGAGTGGCTTGTTTCGCATGTATGGTCGGTGCTTGGGAAGCCCGAGTCCGCTGTTTACCATGCCGAAAGGTGTTGGAAATTCACGAAAGAGAACGACTTACAAGATTTCGATCTTGCCTATGCGCACGAGGCTCTCGCGCGAGCTTATGCCTGTGCTGGCAAAAAGGATGAAGCTTTAAAGGAGTTTAATAAGGCCGAAACTGAGGCAGAAAAAATCGCCGATCCAGAGGATGCGAAGATATTTATCGGCGATCTGAATGCCGGTCCCTGGTATGAGATCAAATAATAATTTCCTATAAGCGCAAACTTGCTAAATAAATTTATAAATAAGTCTCGGGATTGGGCTAGAAGCAGATTGCCGATACTCAGAGGGTTATTGCTTGTTTTCTTTTTTGTAATATGGATTCGTCACCTTGCCAATCCAATGTTCAACAGCATTTTTAAAGGCCTAAATCTCGGCATACATGAATTGGGGCATTATCTGTTTTTGCCCTTCGGACATTTCCTTCACATGGCCGGTGGAACTATAACCCAATTAGCCGCGCCAATAGTATCGGTTTTCCTTTTCTATCGCCAAAGAGATTACTTCGCAATAGCAGTTTGCTTCGGTTGGTTATCTACAAATTTTTACGATATTGGAGTTTATGTTGCAGATGCTCGTGCGCAGGAATTGCCTTTAGTTACACCATTTGGTGGCGAAGCTATGCACGACTGGTTTTATCTCTTGAATAAATTAAATTTATTAAGTTGGGATATTGGATTAGGAAAGCTCAATCGTTTTCTCGGAAGCGTCTCGATGCTTATCTGCCTCATTTATGGAGGATGGCTGGTTTATTGGATGATAAAAACATTCCGGGTTGAGAAAATAAGTAAATGGGATCCGGGGGAATGAAAAAATCTACCAGCCGAGTTTCCTTTCAATAATCGAAAACTCTTCCATTGACTAACCTCGATACCATCCGGGGACAGCACTTCGGTT